>NZ_JBKHHI010000406.1:0-6147 GCF_046539235.1 Coleofasciculus sp. | reverse complement strand
GCTTCTCGCGAAAGCGAGTTCCCCACCGTTAACTTTAATTGTCCCCACCTACTTAACTATGCAGTCGCTTTCCTGGGGATAGATAGGGAGCTATTAATCACCCAGCCTTGTTCTTCCCAAGGTTCAAGCGGAGTAATGGAATAGTAGGATGTCATTTGCTCAAGCTGACGCAAATCCTCAACCTGTACGCCCTGAAAGAGTTTGTCTAAGGCGTCGCGATCGGCTGAGGTTAGAGGAACCCTGGGATATATACGAGTTTGTGTCTGTCTTACCATAGTTTAATCCTGAATCAATTTCTAAATGGGGATGCTTATCAATAAATATTACAGAAGCTTTACATTAATACATCTGCCATTTTACGGAGATTCTCTGCTCCGGGATTCTGACTAGAGATGCATCTCATGGATCGCGTCTTTTGTCAATACCTTTATGAACTGTATAAAATTTAACTAAAAGGCTATTTGAAGATTTATTTGTCGGGTTTGTCGGGATGGGTTTAGGCACAAACGCCATAAATTTCACTGATAATTGAAGGACACAATTCTCCTTCACTAGGATACGGCGAAAGTTTCCAGTAAGCCTTGCACCTGTTGTAGCCAAACGTAGAGAACCTGGTTAATCATGGGAGGAGTCAAATAATTAAGAAGCGCTCCTTAGCATCGCACTCTTTCCCACATTTTATCCGAGGAACTTTAAGTTGGCAGGCGTACTGTTGCTGAGTTTAGCTCGATGAACTACACTCTACCTCAAAGGTCTTTAAACGGTAGAGTTATTACAACCCGATAAGCAGCCACCGCGCACCCATCCTTTCTCTTCCCAACGATCTAAGGGCGCTACAGCATAGTAAGAACTAATCGTTTCTATTTGATTAACGAACTCACCATCTAATCCTGAAAATATTTTATCTAGCGCCGCTGTGTCTTTGTGATTTAACGGTAATTTTGAACTTCCCCGATCCCTTAGCATGTTGATTACCCTGTATTTTCAATCTATCTTTATAGTTTATTAACAAAAGGCAATAATGTTCCGGTTTTTCTATAGATATCTCTTATAACTCCTATTGCCATCTCTAGCTCTGATCGGCAAATGATGATGATTTTTGGTGATTGTTGATCAGCTCTAACTTGCATCAGTATATATGCTTAAGTATATATACTCAAAATTATCAACTGATATCTGAATTATAAAGACAAACAATCCAGAAGCTGAAAAATTCAATAATTATTTAGGGCTTGCTGCACAACCCTCTAACCCTTATCTATCAAGAGTTAGAGGAGGTTTAAAGCCGACTATAAGTGCAATCCATCCCTCCTGGATGGCTGAAAAGCTTGCCTTGCACTTATAGCCAGACGAAAAGCACTACTGTTTTCCTCATCTCCTCCTCACCCCCTCACCCTCTCACCCCATCTCCCCAATACTCCCGACAGCAAGCCCTATTTAATCTTCCCCCTAAGAAAATAAGTCGTCATCTTCCCTTTGCCTTTAACCTGAATAGTGCCTCGTTCCTCAAACAGATAGTTATCCTGCAACTTTTTATACGTCAACTCAGTAACCTGAATTTTATCAGGAAGCCCTTGGGATTCCATGCGTGAGGCAATATTAACCGTATCTCCCCACAAATCATAACTAAACTTTTTAATGCCAATGACTCCAGCAACAACGGGTCCGGTATTGATGCCAATCCGAATACTTAAGGTTTGATTATTCTGGTTATTAAATTTGGTAATTACCTGTTGCATATCCAGTGCCATATTCGCCGTAGCTTCAGCATGATCGGGGCGAGGAGTGGGGAGTCCCCCTACCACCATATAGGCATCCCCAATTGTTTTAATTTTCTCTAATCCATAATAATCACTCAATTCATCAAACGCCGAAAAAATTCGGTTAAGTAATTCAACAACTTGGGCAGGGGGGAAGCGAGCCGATAATTCGGTAAAGCCAACAATATCGGCAAACAAAACTGTGACTTCCTCAAAATTATCTGCGATTGTACTTTCGAGTTGTTTCAAGCGTTGAGCAATTACTTTGGGTAAAATATTTAGCAGTAGGCGTTCGCCTTGCTCTTGTTCATAGTGCAGTGCTTCTTGCCATGCTTTACGTACCGTAATATCTTCTACGGTTCCTTCATAGTAAATAAAATTACCGTGTTTATCGCGGACAGCTCTTGCCTTCTCCTCAATCCAGATTTTTGTGCCATTTTTCCGGTACACTTGCGATTCAAAATCCGAAACTGATCCATATTTCTCCAGAACACGGATTAATTCATCGTGACGGTTTGGCTGAACGTAAAGCTGACGATTAAGATTAATTAAATTGTTACACAGTTCTTCAGCAGAAGCATACCCATAAATCGTTGCCAATGTGTTATTTGCCGTTAAAAAACGTCCACTTGGAGTAATTTTAAAAATTCCTTCTACGGAATCATCAAAACTGATCCGATATTTTTCTTCGCATTTTTGCAGCTTTTTGGTTAGCTGTTGAGTTTTGGCGATAAGCACAATGACTAAGGTTGCCGATATCAAACCAGAAACGGCATAAAATAAAATACGATAAATTTTAGTTTTCCTGAGAAATACTTGATAAGAACGCTGATAAATGTCCAGGAGTTGTTCACTTTGTTGCTTCGTGGGCAATTCCAGAATTTGCATCACCAGACTATCCACCTGAGATTCATGAGTCACAATAATTTCGGCATAGATTAGGGCGGCATCGAGTTCAGAAAGACTCAGGGTAGACGATGCTGTCAATACATCGACACGTTGCCGAATTGCTGCCATTTGTCTCTGGATTTTGAGAATTAATTCATCACTGGGAGATATTGTATAAATTAAAACATCGTTCAACAGAGTATTCAATTGATTGATTAACTGATCAGCGCCTGGTTCCGTTGCGGCTTGACGAGATAATTTTTGAATCGTGTTAGGCAGGGATTTTAAAGATTGATTCAGAATCGTCTCTTGTTCAATCACTTCTTCGATTAAATCCTGCTTGTCTTGAAAGAGTGAGCGATTCTGTTGTAAGGATGACTTGATTTCTGGATAATATTCTCTACTAACAAAATCAGGTATATTTTCTAAGTTATGGTGTAAGTCGCTAATCTGGTTTAAATCATTAAGAATAGTTTCAGGATCATTGAACGACTCCTGTTGAGCCTGCAAAATATCTGTATTTAAAGTTGCGTCAGTTTCCTGAAGTTGGTGTAAGTTTGACAGATACTGATGGTGTTGACTAAAATTGATAGTCTGAGCTTTAATGAATAATATAACCCATAAAAAAGTTCCGCCTGCAGCAATTCCTATATTTCGCATAGCGGAGAACTTCATAATCAGCTCAGGTTCAATCGATTTAACAGACCTTACACCCAAACAGGCGACTCGATCGGGATAGATATCCTATCCACTCTTTTCAGGGCGTGAAAGGGCTAACAAAGACATCGTTTGCAAAACTTTGCGAACATGATCATCCATCAGCCGAAAAACTGCTCCAGCTAAAATGTTGGCTCGGTTTAGGTTATGTCTTGTTGGATACCTTCAACCTAGAGTCGGCAAAACAGTTTAAATTCATCACCCCACCTGGGTTGATGTCTCGCTCTGCTCTCCAGGTGGGACATACAAGCGTCTGCCTGATGCTGCTCAAAGCCGATCGCACGTCTATACTGACAGCGACGGAGTAGCCAAAAAAACATGTCAGACCAGAATGGACTTCTCCGTCACCTTTGGGTGAAGATGTTTTACTCTCAACCAGATAATATAGAAACACGCTGCACTGGGGTGTAAGTTCTACTTAAAATAACTTCCGGTTCCAATCCAGTCCGGAAGAGTTACCCCAGACAACAGCGTTAAGTTTTATTGAGAAATTATTAATCGGTCGCGGATTTCTGATTACCAGATGCCAAGGAATTATCAGGTGATGCTGAGAAAGGTTCCCTGAGACAAGAGGTGCGATCGCGCACCAACCTCAGATACTCTTTCTGATTTAACGATTCTGGGGGGTAAGGAGATTCTCTGGTTTGATTTTTGGGATCGGGAGCAGCATCTCGATCACCACTATCTGGATTTTCCCCATGACGAAGACGTTGGTGAATCGTCCTCAAGCGATCCTGATTATTGATCGGTTCTCGCGGCTTGGGTAAATCTGTATTGGGCCAATTGGATAAATCGCTACAGGTGCAAGACTCTGGCGGTGATCCCACGTTGAACATAGGAACGGGCATATCACAACGGGAACAGGGTTCAAGATCCCACTTGGATGTCAACAACTCAGAAATCGTCTGGCTAGTTCCGGTGAGATAACAATCCCCGCTTTCTGGTGAGAGCAGATATTGCCAGAGTTCCTCAAACTCCTGACTATAGCGATCGCCTGCAATGATTCGCTGTGGTTGCAGCACCTCTTCACCATTGTGGACGACAATTTTTTTGCCCACCTGAAACCAATAGGCTAGGTAGCGTTTGACTTGTTCTTCAGATGCCATAGAATATATAAGACCTCAGCAGCAAAAGCTGCTTTATGGTTACCGTCTGTATTTCTATGGTAGCGATTCCCGCGATAGCGGTGATCCCAGGGTGCTGAGATTAAGCAGATGACCAGCCGTAACCAAATACACAGGATTGGCAATCATACCGAACTGACGCACGACTTGACCGAGGCGATCGCGAAAAGTTCTGCCTAGGGGATAAGCCGGAACCACACCCCAACCGGTTTCTTCAGCAACCAAAATTAGGGTGGCTGAGGTTTGGTTGACAGTCCGCCAAAGGGTGTCTGTGGTATCCTGCCAAATCGAATCCTCTTGGTCTAGGCAATTCGCCACCCAGGTTCCCAAGGAGTCAATTAACAGACAGTAATCCGGTTGATCCCACTCCAGAATCGTCTCGACTAATTTTATCGGCGTCCACACCAATGTCCACTCGGCGGGGCGTCTCTGTTGGTGCTTCTCAATCCGGGCAACCCACTCCAAATCATTGGGATCAACCTGTGCCGTTGCCACATAAACAACCTGCTTATCTGTCTTATCGGCTAATTGTTCTGCCCATTCACTTTTTCCAGAACGGGCTGGACCCGTGACCAGGATAAGCTGACCCATCGATAGTATGATTCCCGCGATCGCTTTCATCTGCCGTGATCAAGTTTAATCGACAATGACCAAAAATTAGCGATTTGCCGAATCTCTTCCCAGATTGGGTCAAAATTGAATAGGTAGGTGGTCATGTCCCCAAACTAAACCCTAGGGACTGCATCTGCTGCAATCAGCGTGATTTTTGCCCAGTGACATCAGAAACGATGAAACCAGAACTGCAACGGATCGAAAGCACTCTATCTCAGTTAACCCAGGATGACTCAACCCCATCCACGGCTGTGGCGTCCCCAGTGGACTCAACTGGGGATCAGTCTAGCGACTCCGCCAAAGGGAAAGAACCTTCATTTTCGATTAGTGTGACGCCCTTCCCGGCTCAAAAGCAGCAAAGTAAAACCCCAACACTGCCGAAACTCAAATCCGCTAGCTTCAGTGAACATCGCCATAGCGCCAATCCCGCCTTGGCAATGAATCTGCTCAAAGAAATTGAAGAGATTGTCTCTGGTTGGCAGAATCAACTGCATACCATAGTCCGGCAAATTCAAGATATTTATATGGATGGACCAATCGTTGAGGGGTGGTTAGAATCTCATGCCCGTCAACCGGAAGCGGATCACTCAGGAGTACGTCGTGCTGAGGTGGATCGACTCATGGACTACGTAACCCAACCGTGGCATCATCAATCGCAGGATGATGCGAATGTCACCTGTGAATCCCCCCGTGCAGGTTATCGCCTTTGTGGATTAGATGCAGATGGTCAGTTTTGGGTGCGTACCTGTCCTGCGGATCAAGTGCCTAGTGTCAGTTTAGCGATCGCACGTTATCAGAAGCTACGACAACTACTCAGTCGCAAAAATGATCTGGAAACGCGCCTCAGTCAGCTTGCAGAAACCCTAGCGGTATTGCACGCTCATCTGGGTAACGACTGAACTTTCAACTGAAAGTTGGCAGATTAGTGAGTTAGGAAGTTATAACATTGGTGGAACGTAATGGCACTTATAGCATTACGCATTGAGGTTAGGACAATAAAATTGGGTGAAAAGGCAACAGGCAACAGGCAACAGGCAACAGGGGAA
>NZ_JBKHHI010000405.1:0-6153 GCF_046539235.1 Coleofasciculus sp. | reverse complement strand
AGCTTAAGTTGACACCAATGCACATCGGTGCACTCCTACGGAAGTCGGGGATCTAATGCCCGTTTTTTCGGCAAGTTTAGCGGAATAATTCAGCAGTACGGTGAGTATTTAGACTTAAAAATGCCGAAATCTACATAATTTAAAGGTTTCAACGTTTCATATCTGGCAATCAGCCATTAGAATAATGCAGTGAAACTTCGAGCCGGTGGGTGTTTCGGGCATTTTTCCCTGAAACCCCTGGTTCTGGGGGTCAAATAGTGAACTCTAGACTAATGGGTTAGAGTAAGCGTTGACCTTTGATTCACGTAGAAATAAGGAGATTTATGATGAACAAGGGCGAATTAGTGGATAAAGTGGCGGAAAAGGCTGCTGTGACCAAAAAACAAGCGGATGCGGTGTTAACTGCGGCATTGGAATCAATTATGGAAGCTGTCTCTGAGGGCGATAAAGTCACCTTGGTTGGCTTCGGTTCCTTTGAATCGCGGGAACGCAAAGCCCGTGAGGGACGCAACCCTAAAACAGGCGATAAGATGGAAATCCCGGCGACGAAGGTTCCGGCGTTTTCTGCTGGGAAGCTGTTTAAGGAAAAAGTTGCCCCTCCCAAGTAAGGGTGTAGTTAAACCTGATTGGTGAAGATAAGAGAGAATGTAGAGACGTAGCATGCTACGTCTCTACAGACAGATTTTGAGGAGAAGTGATCCTTGAAACGACCCATTCACGGGGGAAATCTAGCCTGGGCAGCTGCACGGGCAGGTTGTTCCCCTTCCCTGATTCTGGATTTTTCGGCGAGTATCAATCCTTTGGGACCGCCAAAATCTGCGATCGCGGCGATTGAGTCTCATTTGGATGACTTAGTTGCTTACCCTGCACCGGATTACTACCCGTTACGGGTGGCTCTGAGTCAATTCCATCCCATGCTGAACCCTGACTGGATTCTACCGGGGAATGGCTCGGCTGAATTATTAACCTGGGCAGCCAGGGAACTCTCAAAACTGGAAGAAACGATTATCCTGACTCCAGCCTTTAGCGACTATCAACGAGCGCTCATGGCGTTCAATGCCAGAATCAGGGGGTGTTTTTTATTCGGGGAAGATGGGGGAGATGGGGGAGATGGGGGAGTTGTCTCAACACTAAGTCAGGGCGGGTTTTGCCCAAAGGTTATCATCAATAGTCAAAACGAAATCCCTAAACCCGCCCCTACATTGCCGCTTTTTCCTGGCAAACGTCAGGGTTTGCTGCTGAATAATCCCCATAATCCGACGGGTCAATTATTCGACCAAGCCAGCCTGCTGCCTTATTTGGAGCAATTTGCCCTTGTGGTTGTGGATGAAGCCTTTATGGACTTTTTGCCACCGGATCAGCAGCAAAGCCTGATTCGGTGGGTGCAGGATTATCCGAATCTGGTCATTTTGCGATCGCTGACTAAATTCTACAGCCTTCCTGGACTCCGTTTAGGTTATGCGATCGCTCATCCTGAGCGGCTAAAACGCTGGCAAAAATGGCGTGACCCCTGGTCTGTAAATGTCCTGGCTGTGGCGGCTGCTATTGCTGTGGTGCAGGATCAGGCATTTCAACAGCAGACTTGGGATTGGCTACCCGCCGCGCGATCGCATCTGTTTCAAGGGTTATCATCGTTACCAGGGTTACATCCCTATCCCAGCGCCGCTAACTTTCTACTGGTACAGTCAGAACACTCCTGTTCCCAACTGCAGGAACACCTACTCAAGCACCATCGTATTTTAATTCGGGATTGCTTGAGCTTTCCGGAATTAGGCGATGGTTATTTTCGAGTTGCTATTCGGACTCAAGCAGATAACCAACGTTTATTAGATGCTTTGAAAATTGTTATAAATTAGGAATTATGAAGCGGAATTATGTTTTTTTAACGCAGAGGTACGCAGAGGTTAGCGCAGAGGGCGCAGAGGAATTGGGAGTATTGGTGTGAAAAATTTATAGAATTGGAGAAATAATCGGAATATGACCATGAACCATGAACCATGAACCATGAACCATGAACTATGAACCATGAACCATGAACTATGAACCATGAACTATGAACCATGAACCATGAACTATGAACTATGAACCATGAACCATGAACCATGAACTATGAACCATGACCAAAGATTATGACCTTATTGTAATTGGTAATAGCAGGGCTGGCGCTTATGCTGCCTTGGCTGCGACTCAATTAAAGGCTCGTGTTGCCTTGATTGAACCGGAAAACCTTCAGAGTAACTGGTTAGGTCAAGAAGCGCTTTATAATCAGGCATTGATGCAGGTGGGGCGAGTTCTTCAGCAAGTACGGAAAGCACCTAAATTTGGAATTGATTCGGCTATAAATTACTCAATTCCCGATACGGCTGAGTTAGAAAAACAGTTAGTTAAACAATCAGGGGAAGTATGTAGAGACGAGCCATGGCAGGTTGGGGAAGCAGAGAAAGAGGATATTAGAACGTATCTGAATCCTCTTGAGTCAACCGCCCACTTTCCTACTGTAGAAATTCCCGACGCAATGGAATGGGCAGAGATGGTTGTTTCTACCTGTTCTGAAGCGACTTCTCCAGCAATTTTGGCATCTTTCGGTGTAGATATAATTTCTGGCAATGGAGAATTTTGCCGCTTACCTCACTTGGGCTTTGTTGTCAATAATCGACGCTTACGGGCAAGGGCATATTTAATTGCAACGGGTTCTTGTCCAGAAATTCCTGATATTGATGGGTTAGAGACAATCCGTTACTTTACCCCAAGAGATATCTGGAAACAGGTAGACAAGTCTAAATACAAAGTTATCGGGGCGAATTTGACTGATACCGTTCCTGAAGAAACCGATAAGGTAACGAAACCGACACCTCAAGGAAAACCGAAGAACCTAGAAGAAACCATTCCATTTCAGTTACAGAAAAATTGGTTAGTTGTTGGTAGCACTCCCAATGCTGTGGAACTCGCTCAAACATTAGCGCGACTAGATTGTCAGGTGACACTGGCGGTGAGTGAGGCTTATATTTTTCCCCAAGAAGACTTAGATGCGTCACGTCTAGTACAAGCGCAATTAGAAGCCGAAGGAATTCGGGTTTTGACTCAAAGTCCGGTGACTCAGGTAAGGTGGATTGAGGGACAAAAATGGGTGCAAGTGGGAAATCGGGCAATTGAAACCGATGAAATTTTGTTGGCGACGGGTCAAACGCCTAATATTGAATCGTTAAATTTAGCAGGAGTTGGGGTTAAGTTTTCCCGAAAGGGGTTGAAACTCAACCAAAAACTGCAAACCACGAATCCCCGTATCTATGCTTGTGGTGATGTGATTGGCGGTTATCAATTTGAGCATATTGCCGAATATGAAGCCAGTATTGCAATAAAAAATGCTTTATTTTTTCCCCGATGGACTGTGGATTATCAGGGAATTCCTTGGGTAATTTTTACTGATCCAACCTTAGCACGGGTGGGGTTAACAGAAGCGCAAGCCAGACGCCGTTATGGGAAACAAGTGTGGGTGGTGCGACAGTATTTTAAAACTTTGGATAAGGCGCAGATTCTGGGGGAAACGACGGGGTTTTGTAAACTGGTGCTGCGTCGGAATGGGACGATTTTAGGTGGATTAATCGTGGGAGCAAATGCTGATGAATTGATTGGTGCGATCGCGCTACTAATTCGACATAAGATTAAAGTGGGTTCACTGGCTAAAATGCCGCAAGCTTCGCCTACAATGTCAGAGATTCTTTATAAAACGGCGCAGGAGTGGCAACGTCAACGGTTAGAGGGTAATAAGATGTTACAAAATATGCTGGAAGGCTTTTTTAACTGGCGACGAAAGTGGTGAGTTGATACATACGAATGTAGAGACGTTGCCTGTAACATCGTAACATCTCTAGCAACATCTCTACAATGGGGGGTTTTAAGTAGCAGACTATAAGTGCAATCTATCCCTCCTGGATGGGTGAAAAGCTTGCACTTATAGCGAGACGAAAAGCACTACTGACTTCCCTCATCTCCCCCTCACCCCATCTCCCCAATACTTATTCAGCAAGCCCTACTTACGCTCTGCCTTAAAATGTAACCACGCTGCGAATTGATTCCCCTTGGTGCATTAAATCAAACCCCTCATTTATTTTTTCCAAGGGCATGACATGGGTAATTAAATCATCAATATTAATCTTACCCTCCATATACCAATCCACAATTTTCGGAACATCGGTGCGCCCCTTTGCGCCACCAAAAGCCGTTCCTTTCCAAACCCGTCCAGTTACCAATTGAAAGGGACGAGTACTAATTTCTTGTCCTGCGGCAGCTACTCCAATAATCACACTCACGCCCCATCCTTTGTGACAACATTCCAAGGCTTGGCGCATCACATTGACATTACCAATGCACTCAAAACTATAATCGGCTCCACCTTTAGTTAACTCCACCAAATAAGGAACTAAATCTCCCTCGACTTCACGGGGATTAACAAAATCCGTCATGCCAAATTTTTCTGCCAATTCCCGTTTATCTGGATTAATATCAACGCCAACAATTTGACTCGCGCCTACCATTCGCGCCCCTTGGATCACATTTAAGCCAATTCCACCGAGTCCAAATACCACAACTCTGGAACCGGGTTCAACTTTGGCGGTATTAATCACTGCACCAATTCCCGTAGTTACGCCGCAGCCAATGTAACAAACCTTCTCAAAGGGCGCATCTTCGCGAATTTTCGCCACGGCAATTTCTGGTAATACGGTATAGTTGGCAAAGGTAGAGGTTCCCATATAGTGATGCAGCATTTTGCCATTACTTGAGAACCGACTTGTGCCATCGGGCATGACACCTCGTCCCTGAGTTGCCCGAATCGCTTGACAGAGATTGGTTTTGAAACTTAAGCAATACTCACAGTTCCGACATTCGGGTGTGTAGAGCGGAATCACATGATCACCGGGTTTAACGCTTTTTACCCCGTCTCCAACCTCGACGATTACACCAGCACCTTCATGTCCTAAAATAGCAGGAAATAGTCCTTCTGGGTCTTTGCCAGAGAGGGTATAGGCGTCGGTATGACAAATCCCTGTTGCTTTAATTTCAACCAGTACCTCCCCAGCTTTGGGTCCCTCTAGCTGAACGGTTTCAATGGTTAACGGTTTCCCGGCTTCGTAGGCGACGGCTGCTTTAACGTCCACGTTTTCCCTCCTGCTTTTTCCACTATCGTTTAGTGTATCGCTATCCCAGCAGGCAGAAACCGTAGGTTGGGAAAACGCGAGGAAACCCAACCTCTCAGTCGCTAAGTAGTCGGACTTGCATTAAAGTTAACGGTTGAGATGAGGTAACTGGGAACAGGAAGCAGATTCGTAGTAGCCACGAAGGATGCCATCAGCGCTGAAGCGCTGACTACAAACTGGCATCCTGATATAACTATAAATTATGCACAAAACAAATTCGTTAACAAATGACCAATGACCAATGACAAACCCAGTTATTCTCGTTCACGGTATTTTTCGCACCTCATCAGTTTTCCGCAAACTCTCTCCTTACCTCAAAAAACAAGGTTTTTCCGTTTATACCCTTGACCTAAAACCAAATAACGCCACATTGGGTTTAGACCAAATGGCAGCCCAATTAGCTAATTTTGTCAACCAAACATTCCCCCTCAACCAACCCATTGATTTAGTCGGTTTAAGTATGGGAGGACTCGTCACCCGCTATTATGTGCAGCGATTAGGTGGAATTGACCGAGTGCAGCGTTACATTACCATTTCCGCCCCCCATCACGGCACCTGGTTAGCCTACCTATTGAACCGTCGCGCCTGCGTGCAAATGCGCCCAGGAAATCCTTTGCTAGAGGATTTAAACCGAGATGTTCAGATGTTAGAACGCCTCAATTTTACATCAATTTGGACACCCTGGGATTTTATTATTATTCCGGGTAATAGTTCACGAATGTCCGTGGGTCAAGATGTGAAAGTTCCCGTTTTAGCCCATGCTTGTATGGTGATTAATCCTCACAGTATGCAAGCAGTAGCGTCGGCTTTATCCGAACCCTTTTATCAAATCAAGGCAAATTAGGTTTGTAGTTCGTAGTAAGGGCTTTAGCCCTATTTTAAGCATAGGTGTCACCTCAAAACAGTTCGTAGTAAGGGCTTTAGCCCTATTTTAAGCATAGGTGTCACCTCAAAACAG
>NZ_JBKHHI010000404.1:0-6173 GCF_046539235.1 Coleofasciculus sp. | reverse complement strand
TGGGGCGTAGACTTGGGAAAGAGCGATCGCATTTCCGGTGGGAGGTGCGATCGCTCTTTTAATGGTTCAGATTCATGCTACAGTCGCGATAAAATAGAAAGCTCCAGCATCTATCCTATAGGTGACTGGTGATTATCCTTAAATCCGATAACGACCTTTTGCAGATGAGCGAGAGAACACTATTCGATAAAGTTTGGGACTCCCACACCGTCGGTACTTTACCTTCGGGTCAAACTCAACTCTTTATTGGTTTACACTTAATCCACGAAGTCACCAGTCCCCAAGCCTTTGGCATGTTGCGGGAAAGGGGATTGCAGGTGCTGTATCCCGATCGCACGGTGGCGACTGTGGATCATATCGTTCCCACCGAAAATCAGGCGCGTCCTTTTGCGGATGTCTTAGCCGAAGAGATGATGCAGGTGTTGGAGAAAAGCTGTAAGGATTATGGGATTCGCTTCTATAATATTGGATCGGGGAATCAGGGTATTGTTCATGTGATTGCCCCAGAACAGGGATTAACCCAACCCGGAATGACTATTGCCTGCGGGGATTCCCATACTTCAACTCATGGCGCTTTTGGTGCGATCGCGTTTGGGATTGGTACGTCTCAAGTTCGGGATGTCCTCGCCTCGCAAACCCTCGCCCTGTCTAAACTTAAGGTTCGCAAAATTGAAGTTAACGGGAAGCTTCCTCCCGGTGTTTACGCCAAGGATGTGATTCTGCACATTATCCGTACCCTAGGGGTCAAAGGTGGCGTTGGCTACGCTTATGAATATGCTGGCACAACCTTTGAGCAGATGACGATGGAAGAACGGATGACGGTGTGCAATATGTCCATTGAAGGCGGTGCTAGATGTGGTTATATTAATCCGGATCAGGTGACGTATGAGTATCTCAAAGGGCGAGATTTTGCGCCGAAAGGGGCGGATTGGGATAAAGCCGTGGAATGGTGGAACAGTATGCGTTCTGATGATGATGCCGTTTATGATGATATCGTCACCTTTGATGCGGCTGAGATTGCGCCAACAGTGACGTGGGGAATTACACCGGGACAGGGAATTGCCGTAAATGAAGCGATTCCCATACCTGACAGTTTACCCGAATCAGAACGTGCGATCGCCGAAGAAGCCTATCGTTATATGCAGCTTATTCCTGGTGCGCCAATCCAGGGGACAAAAGTGGATGTCTGTTTTATCGGAAGCTGCACCAATGGACGATTGACGGATTTACGAGAAGCCGCCCAATTTGCCCAAGGAAAGCGAGTCGCACAAGGGGTGAAGGCATTTGTTGTTCCGGGTTCAGAACGAGTCAAAAAAGACGCCGAAGCCGAAGGATTGGATAAAATCTTTGTCGAAGCGGGGTTTGAGTGGCGCGAACCGGGATGTTCGATGTGTTTGGCGATGAATCCGGATAAGTTACAAGGGGATCAAATTAGTGCATCCTCCTCGAACCGTAATTTTAAAGGGCGTCAGGGTTCAGCCACGGGACGCACCCTGTTGATGAGTCCAGCCATGGTGGTAGCGGCGGCGGTTAATGGGGAAGTTTCTGATGTTAGACAATTATTGTGAGTAGCCAATCAGCCAGCCAGCCAGTAGTGGTTCGGCACACCTAATTGGAGGAATTAACCATTAGCCCGGAAACCGTAGGGGCGCATGGCGTGCGCCCGACTCAATGGTAAAAGCTATTCCACCATTTTAGCTGGGTCACGCGCGATCATGGGCAAGTATTATAACGCGGGAAACGCTTATATTAGAGTTAGTGAATCATGCCCACCGAGCGAGTCATTTGGGGTGTATTACCAATTTTGCCAGATCTCAGTTAAAACGGGTTGAAATTAAATTATAGTGAACCGTTTTAGCTGGAAATTGCGTTCCAGGCTGATATTACAGCAACGGAGGAAAAGTTATGAATATGAGAGCGATCGCGCTTGCTACCATTCTCGGTCTATCTGCGCCTACAATTACCGAGTTTATCATTAAAACCCCTGTCGTCGCCCAAGCTAGGGTTCCTTTGGGGACATTCCAAGGAGGTGAATGGTCAGTCACCATTAACTATAGCAACAACGCCCTGACGTACTACGGTACGAATCAACGAACCGGTGATAACCTGATCCTCAGAGGTGCGAAAGTACGGGGAAATCCTCAACGCCGCATTTATATTTGGCAAAACGGCGATTATCTGTATCAAGTCGCATGGCGACCAAACAATCCAGGAATCATTCGGCTTCAGGTATTCAATCCCGCCGGACAAGAAATTCTTAATCGCCTGCTCTATGAAAATTAGGAATGAACGGCAGTAGCTGATAGTATCAGGTAGGTTGGGTTACAATGCCTTAACTCAATCTACTTCTGTTGTTGATTATATATTTATGTCCAAGATTTTTTTTGTCAAACTTTAAGGAGTAAATTTATGTTAAAAAGAATTTATATAGATAACTTTAGATGGGGAGCATGTCAGATTTGCAGATAATACCAAATCTTGGTTAGCTAACCCGTTATAACCCAGTCCGCGCAGGCGGACTTTGTTTGTGTAGCAGCGATTTCAATCGCCTCCTCTTGCTCACCCTTAGCCAAAATAGAGATATATTTTTGAATAGAAAAAAAGGAGTGAATTCATGAGTCAAGTGAAAACCGTGTCAGGACAAGGCGTTCCCGTTGTGGGTAATGATATTGATACCGACAGAATTATCCCCGCTCGCTATTTGCGCTGTGTTACCTTTGAAGGATTAGGAGACAAAGCCTTTGCCGATGACCGCGCCCAGGCGAAAGGGCAACATCCGTTTGACCGTCCCCAGTATCAAGGGGCAGATATTTTAGTGGTTAATGGCAACTTCGGCTGTGGTTCTTCGCGGGAACACGCGCCCCAAGCACTAAAAAAATGGGGCATACAAGCCATTGTCGGTGAAAGTTTTGCGGAAATTTTCTTTGGTAACTGTTTGGCAATGGGGGTTCCCTGTGTTACGGCTGAACCGGAAACCGTGAAGCAGTTACAGAGAATCCTGCAAGAGAATCCGCAAGCGCCGATAACGGTAGATTTGGAAGCTATGGACGTTCGCAGTGGTGACTTCCAAGCCTCTGTTTCAATGCCTGAAGGGGTACGACAAACTCTAATTACAGGGACTTGGGATAGTTGCGGACAACTGGTGAAGCAAGTTGACCAGGTTCGGGAGACAGCGGCGAAGTTGCCTTATCTCAAGTGGGATACAGTTACAGTATAGGATAGGCAACGTCTCATCTGGAATAGTAGGCTTGTAGTAAGGGAACCTTAGCCCTAGATGCTGCCCTAGTAACATGCGCCAACCCAACCTACTGGCGTGGCACAGCTAAAATTGTGGATTAGATTTGACCATTGGATAGGGCGCAAGTCTTTGCGCCCCTACTGTTTCTGGGTTTAAGCCGCTTTTTTGAGCGAATCATTGAGCAGCACATTACCGCTAATATCAACACTCAAGTCTTTTCCTGGCACGTATCCTTTCTGCACCCACTGTTTATAGAGGGTAAATGAGGTAATTCTGTGAATTTCCTGCATTATATCAGCAGGAATAAGATTCTCAACCGCCCAAATAATGGAGTCTGGCTCAAACCACATCAAACGTTCAATACTGACAACCAAAACAGCCGCAATATATTCAAGAGTCAGTTTGGTCGTTAAATCGGCAATCAGGGCTGACCCAATTTGGCTGTTGCGAGTCATGATTGCTCTCGCCATCCGGTCAGTTTCTCGGTCGAATTCCAAAGAGTTCATGCTGGGCTTTTGCTGTTTCTGCCTAGGATTTGCTGGTCTGGAGTCTCCGCCAGAATGTTACTGTTTCGCCAAGTATACCCAAAGATAGATGGCAGTTGGTATAAATTGTGTCTAAAAATAACATAATTTCACTCTTGAACGGCTTCCAACGCCACCTCTAGCGCCCGTTCTTTTTGCGGATCAGCGCCTTGGGCGTATTCTGGGGAGAAGGGAACCAAAATATCCGGTGTTACGCCTTTTCCTTCTAGTCGTTCGTCTCCATTCACGTAGACATCAGCGACGGCGACGTAAAGCAAGCTACCATCTGACATGAGAAATGGACGCCCCGCCACTACAGCGCCAGGGGTTGGCGTACCGACAACGGGTCCAATATCGAATTGCTGGAAACCATAAGCCAGAATTTCTTTAGCGCTGCGGCTTCCTTCGTTGACAATCATGACGACAGGTTTATTCCAGCCCGCATAGTGAGTATATTGGGTGCCATCCCGGAAAATCGTGGTTAAGCTTAATTTTGGAGCGGTGTAGATATTCAGGGCGGTGAGTGGTGAACCTCCCCATCCATCTCTTAAGTCTACGACTAAAGTGTCTGCTGGTTTGAGACGACCATAGATGAGTTCTTCTTTAAGCTGTTCTTGATAGTCATCACTGGCATAAGACCAGATATGAATATAACCGATTTTTTTACCTTGTTGTTCAATTATCTCAGTGCTGGCGTCCATGGCGTCAAGATACATGGTGGTTGTATCCAGCAATTTAGGGGTGACGGTGATTTTTTGCTGACTGTTGGAATTTGGCGATCGCTGAATTACCATTTTGACAGGAGTACCTGCTTGCTCGGCAAAGGATTCAATGGGTTGGAATGGGCGATGATCCACACTCAGAATGCGATCGCCTACCTTTAATCCGGCTTTATCGGCTGGACTTCCTTCGAGAATGGCGCTGATAAAGGTTTGGTTGTCGATAGTTTTGGTGACGATACCAATGCCAGTATATTCGATTTTGCCATTGGGAAAGAAGGGTTTGAGTTGTTGGCGTAAGTCGCGGTTTCTGGGTGCAAAGATTCCTAAGACTTGGTAGTAGGCGGGTTGGTTGGGGATGTAGAGGTGGGTGTGAGAGGTGTTGAGTTCAGAAAGCATTTGATTGATTAGGGTGGCGGCGGCTTCCCTAGATTGGGTTTGGCGGATTTTGGGTTCATAGTCGTCTTTGAGGGTTTGCCAGTTGACGCCGTTAAAGTTGGGATCGTAAAAGTTATCGTTGACGGTTTGCCAGACTTGGTTAAAGAGTTCCGTTTGAGGATTGGTTGGTGTGGAATGGAGGGGGGAGTTGAGCCAGCTAAGTAGGATTAGGCAAAGGCTAATTAGGGTGGTGATAATTAGGCGGTGATTTCGGGAAAGGGGAAATAGTTTCATAGTGGGAGAGATATATAAGCCTAGAACTAAAGTTCTGGCTAAAAGCTTAAACCCGTTAAAACGGGTTCACAGATTTATCTAGTTAGCTCGATTATTAGTTTAGCTTGAAGATGATACAGCTCTTTGCGCTGTAATAAAGTACAGTAGATCAAAGTCCCCCTTCAGATCCCCCTTCCGTCCCCCTTAAAAAGGGGGAGACCAAAGGATGCTTCGCTTTTTTTGCATGGGGGATTTAGGGGGATCGACAATGTACCGCGTAGCAGAGCAAACTGCTGTAAGTTTATTTGCTGGCGTCCAAGTTTACGATATCAGTGTCATTCAAGCGGGAAGATGTCAGAACACAAAATTTTATTGTAGGTTGGGTTGAGGAACGAAACCCAACATCCTAACCCTCTGATGTTGGATTACTCTCCAAGAAGGCTGTCGCTATCGCTGCGCGTCACGCCTACCTTCCAAGAGTTCAACCGACAAAGGTGACAGGCTCCCCATTCAAGCTCGGTTAGTGCTATTTAGATTGATTATATAAAACCCGCCTGTTAAGTTTCAAAACATAAGTTATGGGGTAAATATTGGGGTGAGAATTTCTCGCGATCGCGCCAATTTTTCTGTCCCTTTACCCTTACTTGCGATCGCGCTTTGTTTCTTGGGTTGTTTTGGCTAAGGTGGGGTTGTGGTGATCAGGCGTGATTTCGGGTTTAGGGTTGAGAGGTGGGAAGGTTGGCTTTTTTAACGCAGAGGAACGCAGAGGGGGCGCAGAGGTTCGCAGAGGGGTTGGCGGTGAGGGAAGTTTCTGATATCAATGTAGGGGCGGGTTTTACTGTTATCGTATTTTTTCACCCAGATGTTAGTAAACCCGCCCTTTGCCAAGGTTTTATTGAGTCAACGCAGTAGTTGGGCGGAGGGGTTATAGTATCAGATTTGGGAATCTTTCAGGGCTAAGATTTATCGCTGTCTTCATTTTTATTTAAAGTTAAGCTTTTTATATTCTTACCTTCAAAAATTGTTCCTTTAAGATTGGCT
>NZ_JBKHHI010000403.1:0-6179 GCF_046539235.1 Coleofasciculus sp. | reverse complement strand
AATGACCAATGACCAATGACCAATGACCAATGACCAATGACAAATGACCAATGACCAATAACAAGTTAATAAAAGTTCATCAGAACTTCACTGAGTTTTTTTTGGACTTTATCTGGACTTGATAGACGATTCGCTAATCTGGTAAATAAGCTAAGGCAAGTCGATTCACACCCAAGCAATCTCTCCTGCCAACTGGCTTAATCAGCATCGGCAATTTGCAATTTGGTGAAATTTGAGAAAGACGCCTTGTTTTGCACAACTGATACTGGAAATTATCACTAGGAATTATTAATCATGACTGGCTCTCCTTTAAAAAAATTTCTCTTTACGCCGATAATTCTTTCAACCGCCGTCTTCTCAGCTTTGACTTTACCTCTAGCGTTCTTCGGAGATCAAGAGGTCACAATCCAACTGCAAGAAGAGCCTGTACATCATGGAAAACTCCGAGATGTTGCGATGCCTTACCTAGGATTGGTAAGTGTTTTAGGTGTAGGGACGGGAATCGCGACAATTGCTGTAACCGGGTGGCGACAATCGTCTAAGAAATCTGCCCAAGCCGAAGAACAGCTTTCGGATTTAGAGCGAAATCTTCAAGAAAAGGAACAACTTTTAGAAGAACTGAAACTTTCTCAATCTCAACTCGCAGCGGCTGGACTCAATAATTTTTTAGAGAAAGAAGGCGAACAAGAATCAGGTCTGCTTTCTGAGAACAAAGATCAACCCCTGGTTGAAGAAACTGTTAAACCAGAACCGGAAATCGTCCCACCTTCTGAAAATGAAGCTCAACCTCTAGTCGAAGAAACTGTTAAACCGCAGCCTGCACTAACACCTACTGTGGTGAAATCCGAGGAACAGCCGATGAATGTTCCGTTCACCATCACCACACAACCCTTCTATACCCAATCGGCTACCGCTCATCCAGTTAGCAGCCAAACAGCCTCAGCGAAATTTGCCTCGGCTCAAAGCTTCCTGGGTTATCAACCCAAAACATCGGTTCCATCTGCAACTGTGACCACAGTTGGTACATCTGAGGTTGAACAACTTCAGGTTCAACTACAACACATAATGTCTCAGATGATTGTCATGCAAGCCGAACTACAGGCGGCTCAAAAAGCGGCTCAGTCTCAGGGACATGCAACCGAACCGCGCCATTTAACATCACTCAAGGTGATTCAGTCTTGGTCTCAACACCCTCAGGCAGTAATTTAATAGTCCATACCCCCCCTTTTTTTAGCTATACGTCCTGTCATGCATTTAAATTGGGAATGGGTAGCGAGCAAGATGCTCAATTTAGCGAGCAAGATGCAAAGCCTGCGGCATGGCTTCGCTAAACGCACTACTACGGCAAGGATTTCGCCATTATTGACATTAAGGTTTAAATGCCGAACAGCTTACTGACACTTTGGTGAAGATAAGGCAGATGGCAGAATGCTCCAGGGTATAAGGGAAAGAGAAGGGTTGCAAGGTAGAAGAAAATAATGACGGTTTCGGTGGATTTGATGTCAGACAAAGAACTACGCTTCGGGATAAAAAATTAGCGTCAAATGATGACTCTCACCTCTAGTTAAGGTGTGAGAGTTTTTCCTTTTATCCACTTTTGTTTGGTTAGGGATCTGCTTGAGATGGGGAAGTCCGCGTTATACTCACAGAGTTAGCCTGGGCAGGATTTCACAAACCATGTCTACCGGATCTTACGAGAAAAGTAATTGGGCTTGGCAGTTTCAGCAGTGGCAAAAACAAGTAGGGGAATGGTGGGAACTCCAACTGTCCCGATTTTCACCGGATTTTCCAGGGGGTTCCGGTTGGTCTTTACCCGCTTGGTTAAGTTCGCCAGTTCTGTTCTTTATTGCTAGGGTAATCTTTTGGGTACTGATTGCCTTTCTGGTATGCTGGATTGCTCTACAACTCATGCGACGGTTTTCTCCTTATGTTTATTCCTGGAGAAACCAACTGGATCAGCAATCTGAGAAACTTACAACCACCCCAGATAGAACCTTATCCGTTGCTGATTGGTTGGCGCGATCGCAAAACTGCCAAACTCAAGGTGACTACCGTGAGGCTTGCCTGTGCCTTTATCGAGCTATGCTACAACAGTTGCATGATAGTGGACAAGTCCCCCAACAACCCAGTCGCACGGATGGGGAATATCTGCTTGTAGTCCAACAGTTCCCTCAGTCGAGAGCCTATCAACGCTTGCTGATCACCCATCAACAGCTTTGTTTCAGTCAGACTCCAGCCTCGCGATCGCTGTTTGAGGACTGTCAGCAAGCCTATCAACAAATCAATCAAGGGTGATGAAGGTATCTAAACGACGGTTAGGGGTATTGAGTGCGATCGCGATCGCGGTTGTGATCCTGATTACTCTAGTCGCTGCGCCAGCGAACAATCAACTCAATAGTGGGTCAACCTATAGCCGCGCCCCCGATGGCTATGGTGCTTGGTATACGTTTATGGCAGAACGGGGAACTCCCATCCAGCGCTGGCAAAAGCCATTGAGTGAATTCGAGGATCGCCAGGATGTCACCTTGTTGCGAGTTCACAGCCGTTTAGTCCCAAATCAATTAGATACTCCAGAGAGAGACTGGGTTAAAAAGGGCAATACCCTAGTTATCGTTGGGGTTCATCAACCCGTAACCGAAGCAGCATTTAGCACCCTACAGGATAGTCCAGTTGGCAAGGTTAAGATTGACACCGGGCGGCGATATAAGCCTAGCAACGATGCTATTCTCAGTGATGACTTTGGCGCGATCGCATGGCAAAAGACACTCGGAAAAGGACAGGTTATTTTTGTGACTACTCCCCATCTCGCTGCCAATGCTTATCAAGATTTTCCAGCCAACTATACACTTTTGGCTAAACTGGTAACCCAGGAAAAACTAGCCGATCCCATCAAAAATCCCACGGTCAACTCATCCGCCAACCCCAATCAACTATGGGTCGATGAATATATTCATGGTTATAAAGACCAAGAAGAAATCGAACGCGAAGTTGGCGAAAATGCAATCAGTTATTTAATCAAAACCCCCTTATTTCCCCTGCTGCTCCAAGGTATTGTTCTCCTACTCGTGGCAATTTTTGCGGCTAATCGTCGTTTTGGACAACCCATCACCCTATCCGCCCCAGTGGTTAATAATAGTGAAGCGTACATTCGGGCGCTAGCTGGTGTCTTACTCAAAGCGGGGAGTCATGAATTTATCGTGGATAGGGTTGGCAAACAAGAACAGCGACAACTCCAGAAAACTCTAGGATTAGGAGAGACTCCCCTCAACCATCAATCCCTAATAGCGGCTTGGGCGCGACAGACGGGACGTCCAGCCAAAGACTTACAACAACTGCTGCAAGTCTCTAATAAACGCCGCTTGAGTGAATCCGACTTGTTAAACTGGTTGAGAAAATGGTCGGAACTATAAAAAAGTTTTGAGGCAAGTAGGGGCGGGTTTTACCAATAACGCTGCGCCTAAAATCACGAACTTAACTAGAATAATACTGACTGGTATGCTGGTGGGCAATGCCCACCCTACGGTATAGCTGGTTGAGACAAGGGTCGAAATAATGACAAATGACAAATGACAAATGACAAATGACAAATGACAAATGACAAATGACAACACCATCTTTAATCGCATCAGCCAAACCCTGGGCAAAGTTGTTTTGGGTCAATCGACTGTCGTGCAACAATTGCTTGTGGCGTTGCTGAGTGGAGGTCATGTCATTATCGAAGGTGTACCGGGAACCGGAAAAACCTTACTGGTGAAAGTGATGGCAAAATTAATACAAGCCGATTTTCGGCGAATTCAGCTTACTCCCGATATTTTGCCCTCGGATATTCTCGGCACCAATATTTTTGACCTGAATAGCCGCAGTTTTACCCTCAAGCAAGGACCCGTTTTTACCGAGATTTTGCTGGCGGATGAAATTAACCGCACACCGCCCAAAACCCAAGCCGCGCTACTAGAAGCGATGGAAGAACAACAGGTGACATTAGATGGGGAAAGTTTGCCTTTACCGGACTTATTCTGGGTGATTGCGACTCAAAATCCCCTAGAATTTGAGGGGACTTATCCGTTACCCGAAGCCCAGTTAGACCGCTTTTTATTTAAACTGGTAGTAGATTACCCGGATACCGCCGCAGAAAAGCAGATGTTGCTGAATGTGCAGAAGGGATTTCGGGCTAAACGTTTTGATTTGGAACGTCTCAAACCTGTCGCAACCGTAGGACATATTATTAATGGGCGTAAAGCGGTGCAAGCGGTTGATGTGGATGAGAAAATATTGGATTATTTATTAGCATTGGTGGGAGGTTCACGCAACCATGCAGATTTGGCATTAGGGGCGTCTCCCAGGGCGACGGCGACGTGGTTACAAACGAGTAAGGCGTATGCTTGGTTGCAGGGGCGGAATTATGTGACACCGGATGATGTGAAAGCCGTTGCGCCGCCGTTGTTGCGTCATCGTCTGATTTTGAAACCAGAGGCGCAGTTGGATGGGTTGATGGTTGATGGGGTGATTGCGTCGTTATTGAAGCAGGTTCCGGTTCCGCGTTGATGGGTATTGCGATGATTCAAACCATAGTCAGGGCGGGTTTAGTTGCATCTGGGTGAGGCAAGAAACGATAATAGTGAAACCCGCCCCTACAAACTAATATGATTATTCCATCACAACGTCTGTATTGGTTGCTGCTACTGGGTATGGTAATTGCCCTTTTTCTGGCTGTTGTGTTTAATCAGCCAAGCAGCATTTGGGGAACTCTGGGATTTGATGCGGTTGTTCTGAGTTTAGCGGTTTGGGATGGACAACGGGTTAAACCGTATCGTGTCACGGTGACGCGCCATCCGTTACATCGATTATCTATAGGGCGGGATAATCCTGTGGTATTATCGGTGCGATCGCGATCGTCATCTGCCCGAATTCGCCTGCGTGATCACTACCCGCTAGAGTTTGACATCTCTACACCCACTCTCTCAACCCAACTGGAACCCAATCACACGCAAGACTTTACCTACACGGTTCACCCCAAAAGTCGCGGCGAATATCAATGGGGAGATATTCAAGTGCGACAACGGGGGCGCTGGGGATTAGCATGGCTAGATTGGACAATCCCCGCCAGTCAGACGGTGGCGGTGTATCCGGATTTGCTGGGATTACGAGAACTCTCGATTCGCCTCACTTTAGAAAACACAGGAACCATGCGCCGAGCGCGACGCCTAGGTGCGGGAACCGAGTTTGCAGAACTCCGGGAATATGGTGTTGGCGATGATACTCGGCTCATTGATTGGAAAGCTACAGCCCGTCGTTCACGTCCGTTAATCCGAGTATTGGAACCAGAGAGGGAGCAAACGTTAATTATTTTACTCGACCGAGGGCGGTTAATGACGGCACAGGTGCAGGGATTAAAGCGGTTTGATTGGGGATTAAATGCGACATTATCCCTAGCTTTGGCGGGATTAAATCGAGGCGATAGAGTGGGAATTGGTGTGTTTGACCGAGAGGTAACCAGTTGGATTCCACCGGAACGAGGTCAGCATCAGTTATCGAAATTAATAGAACGTTTAACGCCAATTCAACCTGTATTATTAGAACCGGATTATTTTGGCGCGGTAACGCGATTAGTGAATCAACAAACTCGCCGTGCTTTAGTGGTTTTGATTACCGATATTGTTGATATAACCGCTTCGGCTGAACTCTTATCAGCCATGGGACGCCTGACGCCGCGTTATTTACCCTTTTGTGTAACATTACGTGATCCCCAAGTTGATACTATTGCTCACACTCGAACTTATGATATAGAAGCAACATACTCTCGTGCGGTTGCTTTAGATTTAATTGCCCAGCGTCGGGTAGCTTTTGCCCAATTGAAACAAAAAGGGGTGTTAGTGTTAGATGCACCTGCGAATCAAATTAGGGAGCAGTTGGTTAACCGTTATTTACAACTTAAGGCGCGGAGTTTACTTTAACAAACTGTTAAAATTCAAACCGCGATCGCACGCCAAAGATGTCGCGGTAGGGTGGGGCTGGGCGGGTTTTGGAGAAAGGTTATTGGTTTGTGGATTAAGTTTGTCCCTAAACCCGCCCCGACAAATGAAACCCGCCCTAATCCCAACCGGAAAGGGAATAACAAAACCTACCAGATTCTCAACCGCGATCGCATCCCAAAGATGTAGGGGCGGGTTTAGGGATTA
>NZ_JBKHHI010000402.1:0-6180 GCF_046539235.1 Coleofasciculus sp. | reverse complement strand
TACAAGGATTGCGCCATTATTGATATTAAGGTTTAAATGCCGAACAGCTTATGACAAATGACAAATGACAAATGACGAATGACGATCTTCACCGTTCACGTTAATTCTGTCCACCTACTTAGATTCGACCACTACCAATTTTTGGTAGAACTTCCTTTGCCCATAATTCATCAGAAATTTTAATTTGCTTGTCTTCGGGAACTCTTTGATTATATTGCTCTAATAACGCTGTAATAAGTTGAATATACTCTTTCAGTAAATCCCGAATTTCTTGTCTGGCTAATAAATTATAAGAACTTGATGTATTATTTTTGGCACTGAATTGCCGAATTACAGGCGCATTGAAGACAATCCAAAGAAATGGAGAATTAATAACTTCTTCCATCAATTCAATAAGTTCAGGTTGTAAAAATAAACAGTATTTTTCCATAGTGCGGTTTAAGGAATCCTTAAACTGCGAGCATTCCCGTAATAGATAATCTGACCAATCCGCTTCAATTGCGCCCAACACAGGGGCTGGTTTGGAAAAATCTAGAAACGCTAATTCTTCAAAAAATGTATGGTCAAATAAATCAACGACTGTTTGATAATCTTTATCGGGTTTTTCGGCAATAGCCGCCTTAAACATATTAAAAAATAAATAAAAGTGACGTCGAATCGGTCTCCTTAGTTGCAGGAATGCCACAGATTCTAGTTTTCTGCGTTGATTTTCTTGATCGATCGCAATGACCCGATCAATCGAAAAGACGACAATTAGAATACCAGTAATTTCTGAGGCAATATCTAAAGAAAAGGATTTGAGCCAAGGATATTGACCCGAACTGAGGAAATATATGAAAAAGCAGCAGCCCAATAAGACAGGAAGTACAACATAAGGAGTTTTGAAAGATTTTATCATCTTATCGCCTGCTACTTTGCTTAAGCATCCGGGTTATTGAGAAAAGATACTCTTCTATTGCAAGAAACCCTCTGCTGCTAATAATCCTACAGAAAAGAGTACGGTAGCCATTAGCGAAAAAACCATCATCATGCCAGAAGGCATAAAGCTGCGGGTGCGGAAAAGGCGAATAATAAAAACGATAAATAACACTAGAGAAATTAATGTGGCGAGTCCGAGTCCCATAACGGGGATAATCCGACAAAGCCACCAAGCCACCAACAGTCCCAGACCACTACTGATACCCGAAATTAGGGATTTTTGGCTTTTGGCTTTGACATACCCAATTACGCCACCTGCCAAGACCAATAAAGCGTAGATTAAAACAAATCCGGTAATAATTGGCAATAAGTTGTTCATGTTAGGAAAATTTTGCTGGATATCAAGACTGACTATCCACTAATTTATCGTATTAATTATACTCTAGTAGCGCTACCTGGGAGGAGGCAGAAGGGTTCTTACGGATAACTTCTCGTTTCAGCCGTAGAAAGTCTTAACCTGGGGGGCGACAGCTATATCTGCTTTTTCGTCTATGGTTAACGGGTGAGTTGCTTCCGCCGCGCTATGGTAGTAAATCCTACAAAAACGACTGCCATTTACGGCAGCCCAATCCCCCGCCTCCCGTCTTCATTAGACGGGGGAATAGCTTTTCCATGACTCTATTAGGCTTTTACTGCGAATGAGTTTAGAGGGAAGAACCGTTAGAGTGGTCGTTGTAATGGGATTGCCCATGCCAATTTATAGTGTCAGTCATATTGTCTTCTAGTTCCATACGTTGTTCCATGCGACGTAGAAAATAGCCCGTCATCATCGCCGAAGCCAACAATCCAGCTAAATTTTCGCGATCTGTGGTCACTTGCACATTGAAACTCTCAGACGGAAGCATACCCACCAGTCCCTGGACATTCTGGGAAATGATTTGCTGAATTTCCGGGCTGGCAGATTTGGCAACCTGGGACAGCACATCGGGGGATTGGTGTTGGAGATAGTTCAGGAGTTGGTTGGTTGCGTCATCTTCAGGGGGAGAATTGAGGAAGTCAGAGTTAAATACCATTAGAAATTAAAAGATGTGACTTACTTGTTTCTACTCTAAACGATTGTACTAGCTACCGACTTGGTGCTTTGGTTAAACAGTCCTAGTTCTTAAGGAAGAAATTCAGGATTGTGCTTGGGGCTCAAGGATAAGATCAGGTGAAGTGGTGCTTAGGATTGAGAGGATGTGCGTAGGGACGGTAGGAGGTTATCGAGTTCAAAGTGTTGATGAAATTTATTGGTGACTTGCAACCAGTAGGAACGACCATCGGTTTGTCGGCGTCTGCTGACAAATCCTAGGGAGATGAGTTCTTGAACATGTTGATACGCACCACTACCGCGTAAGTCGATCAGTTCAGTTTGAGCAATAGGTTGTTTGATTGCGATCGCCGCTAAGGTTCTCAATGCTCCTACACCTAATTCAGCAGGCACTAGACTTTGCATTAACGTAGCAAATGAAGCCCGTAACTGCAAGCTATAGCCCTTTGGTGTCTCGACGACTTCTAGGGCGCTGTCTCGATAGGCATAGTCTGACATCAGTTCAATTAAAGCATCTTCTACCGCCGAGCGATCGCATCTGGCACACTCAGCAATTTCCGTCAGGGACAAGGGTTTGCCCTTTAAATATAGAATCGCTTCAATTTGGGTCGCTAGACGAGGCATTGGGGACGTTTTGAGTGTTGAATGTGTAGGGGCGGGCGCGAGGGAATTTGCTCAAGCTGTTGACGATAACTTGGGTTCAAAACCCGCCCTTACCGAGTGTTGAGTTTTGGGTGTGTAGGGGCGGGCGCGAGGGAATTCGCCCAAACTGTTGACGATAACTTGGGTTCAAAACCCGCCCTTACCGAGTGTTGAGTGATCAGGGATTAAGGATTGGGGATTGGGGATTGGGGATTGGCAAGTACCTATATGCTCATCAATCGAGTTGTCGTCCCGTCAGTTCCACAAAGATATCCTCTAAATTTGAGGGACGAACCATCATACCCGTTTTATCCGGTAAGCTGTCAAGGTAGGCATTGGCATCGTCTAGAGTGGGAAAGAACTTATACTCGAAGCGATCGCCAATTTGTTTCATCAGCAACCCTTCACCATGATTAGCTTTCAGTTGTTGCAGGGTTCCCAGTTCAATTAGCTTACCACAGTCCATAATACCGATGCGTCCTGGCTGACTTGTCCCATAGGCATCACACAACACCTCCACCTCGTCCATATAATGCGTCGTCAGCAGCATAGTCATCCCTTGGCGGTTTAAATCGCGAATAATCTCCCACAGGCGGCGACGGGTTTGGGGATCAAGTCCCACCGTGGGTTCATCTAAAAATAGAATTTTGGGTTGGTGGAGTAGCGCCCTAGCAATTTGCAGGCGACGCTTCATCCCACCTGATAGGGTTTTGACGGGCGAATCCCGCCTTTGGGCTAATTCTACGTACTCCAACCACTGGTTAATCAGGGTTTGCCGTCGGGGATTGGCAATGTGGTGCAAACGTCCGTGGAGTTCCATATTCTCCCAAACGGTCAGGTCGTTATCAACGCTGGTTTGTTGCAACACAACGCCTATATTTTGCTTAACCTCAGCCGATTGACGCACCACATTGTAACCCGCAATCTCAATTTTCCCTTCAGTGGGTCGGGTTAAAGTGGTTAACATGCGAATCGTCGTCGATTTCCCCGCACCGTTGGGACCGAGGAGACCAAATATCTCTCCCGATTCGATAGTGAAGGAGAGGTCATTAACCACAGGAATTTTATCGTAGGTTTTTTGGACGTGTTGGACACAAACAGCAGAGGGCATTCGGTCTGACTCATAGTAGGACAACTTTACATTTCATCATATCTTGGCAGTCATCTTGTTTGAGAGTGATTTCTTAATAGGGAACGAGAAAAAAGAAGATGTAAGGTTTCATTTAGCCGAGCTATGGATACTCCTGCTCGACAATTTTTCGGATTTCCGTATCTAACTCAGGAACTTTGCTGGTAACAACGTCCCATACAATATCGTAATCAACGCCGAAGTAATTATGGATTAAGCGGTCACGCATTCCCGCGATCGCACGCCATTCAATTGTGGTATAGTTCTGACGTAGTGTATCAGGTAGTTGTTTAACCGCTTCGCCAATTACTTCAATGCTCCTAACCTAAGCCCGTTTCAAGGTTTCGTCTTGCACAAAAGTAGTTTTATCCAGACCCCTAGAGCTTGTGATCATGTAGGTGGTTTCGTCAAGGATATGCTGTAAATACTCACGCGCTGACACAGACATACTCAACCTCATCTAGAATACGCGAACCGATGTAAGGACTTAACGACTCGATAGTAATCAGGTCAACGGCTCTACCAAATAGATCTTCTAGAAAAAATGACAAGTGCATAAAGTTATCAAAAGTTTTCTGGTCTGGCTCAAATACCACCAGAATATCAACATCGCTTTTGTCGTGGATTGCATCACGAACAAATGAGCCAAACACTCCACACTGTTTGACTCCAAAACGCCGTAACTCTTGTTG
Organism: Coleofasciculus sp.; assembly: GCF_046539235.1. Taxonomy (GTDB): domain Bacteria; phylum Cyanobacteriota; class Cyanobacteriia; order Cyanobacteriales; family Coleofasciculaceae; genus Coleofasciculus. Next base: position 1,709 of record NZ_JBKHHI010000402.1, on the reverse strand, counting down.
ATGCTCAGACAAGAGAGAGAATACTTGAGACTTGGTTTTTACAGGCATAGTTTACTTAAAGGATCAGGTTGCTGAAAGCTTTGATAGCTAAGACGTTCTCGAAGTTCATCTTCTAGCCAAGAGGCATTATTCAGTCTGTTCAAAATGCCACTTGATATAACTGGGAGCAAAGCCGAAACTGTGTGAGATTGCTGCAAAAATGAGGAACCTTGACTTGGTTGAATTTCATTCTTTAACCAGGATGCAATATCCATCGCTATCAATCGTTCTTGTCGTGCGCCACCTAGGGAAACTTGAAAACGAGAAAATGCAGATTGAGAACTGTTGCGTGGAGGATTAGGTTCGGAACGCTGACCCCTGTGAATTTCTAGCATTCCTAGAGTTACAACTTCATGAACATAGTAATCCAAGGCGCTCACAGCTAGAACTAGAGCAGCTCTCAGAATATCTGACAAATCTAGGGCGGGAGTGGATTGAGCCTTGACAGAGTTGTGAATAGAAATCAGATCTCGAACACGAGCAATGCTGATTCGGAATTGATCAAGCGCTGACTGCATAGGAAGGAGAAGTAAGTCCTATAATCTTATCGGCTAAATCCGAAAATGTGCTTTCAAATTGTTTTTGCTTCTCTTGAGCCTTTACTACAACTTTGCCCTGCCATTTAGCAGAACGTAATTGCTCAGGTGTCAAGGCATAGACGGGTGCTTGATGCTCCTGTGACAGAGCTATTAAACTATTAAAGTTGGGAATTTTTGTAAGAGTGCAACTCTGAGCAATACCATTCTCCCTATAAAGTTGTTCAGGAAGCATCATGTTATTTTGCCTCAAAACAGGAATCAGTTTGTTAGCAACATCCTCTTCAACTCTTTGAATCCATGTTTCAAACGCAGCCGTTTCCTTTCCGCGAATGATCCGAAAGTTTTGAACAATAGTACCTAAAAAGCGTAGTGTAATGTCAGGAAATGGATAGGATGCTCCTTTCAATACAGGAAGCGAACTAGCCTGTTTACCCCATGCGTACCATTTTGGTAAAATTTTAGCCAATGAATCAATTGCCATTACCGAAAAGAAATCGGCTGTAGTCGGTACTATAAAAAAGTCACTGGTCATTAGTAAATTCTGGTTGATTGCTCCTAAGCTTGGACTCATATCAATCAAAATATAATCTGCACTAAAGTTTTCAGCAGTTTTATTCAATAAATCTGTAATAGAGCCAGGTAAGTTTTTGAGAGCCTGAATTGAGCCACTTAGCTCTTGAGCAATTCCCAACGTGACTTCATATTCTGCAAAACCAACATGACCAGGTAGTAAAAACAGTCGCTCTTGTCCCTCAATGGGAATGCAGTCTACTGCCTCAATAGCCCTTGGCTGTGACTCAAAGGCTGGTGTTAGCCCTGTTCTAATATTTGAATCTGTACTGTAAATCGCCTCAATTCTTTCCTCGCCGCTCTCTGTTCCTTGCCCTAAAGCCATACCCGTTAGATTACATTGGGGATCGGTATCTACAAGAATGACTGTTTTTCCCTTTGAGGCAAGCATCCAACCCAGATTAAATGTGGTTGTAGTTTTGCTGACTCCGCCTTTGTGATTAAAGAGGGCAATTTTTTGAACCATTGCACTTACCACCTCTTAGTTCTCCAACTTTAGACTTTAGTATAGCTTGAGCCGGACTTTTCCAGACTTATTACGCCAAACTTTTAGTTTAATCA
>NZ_JBKHHI010000401.1:0-6189 GCF_046539235.1 Coleofasciculus sp. | reverse complement strand
AAGAAATCGATGATTATCTCAGCTTTGTCAATCGGACTGTTCGCCATCTTTATTTAACTCAGAATCAATGATATACTGAAAATGTATGGGTCAGAGAACGAATCTCATGGTACAACAATTGCAATCCTCTGAGGTAGTCAACCTGCAACACCCAGACAGTGATGGTCAACCCATGGCAGACAATACGATTCAATTCCGCTGGATTGTTGTAATTAAAGAAAACTTAGAACTATTATTTAGCGATCGCGCGGATGTATTTGTAGCGGGTGATTTATTATGGTATCCTGACCAAAAATCATTGGTTCGTCAAGCTCCTGATGTCATGGTTGTCTTCGGTAGACCCAAAGGCGATCGCGGATCTTACAAACAATGGCAAGAAGACAATATTGCCCCCCAGGTGGTGTGGGAAATTCTCTCTCCTGGTAACCGCCCTGCTGAAATGGCAAAAAAATTACTATTCTATCAACGCTATGGAGTCGAAGAATATTATATTTATGACCCAGACAGGATAGAATTAACTGGCTTAGTTCGGTCTGTAGACTGGTTAGATCCGATAGAAGAAGTCAATGGTTGGACATCCCCTCGACTGGGAATTCGGTTTGAGTTAACGTCAGAAACATTAAAGATTTATCGCCCGGATGGTCAGCATTTTTTCACGTTCCTAGAACTTGAACAACGAGCTAAACAGGCAGAAGAACGAGCGCAACAGGCGGAAAGTCGGATTCAACGCTTAGAACAGCGACTACGGGATGCAGGACTTGATCCGGATCAATTGTGATCCTGGAATCGGTGAGAAGTTTGAAAACCGCGATCGCACAATCTAGAGGTCGAGAACTGGTAGAAAAATCCCCTAAAGCGTTATTGTGTAAGAAGTCACGGCAATCCGACCCTATCTCTGGTCACAATAAACTTTTAGACTAACGTTAACTATGTTTGATGCTCTCGCCGAACGCTTAGAAGACGCCTGGAAGAAACTACGCGGTCAAGACAAGATATCTCAAGCCAATATTCAAGACGCCCTGAAAGAGGTGCGTCGGGCTTTGCTGTCGGCAGATGTGAACCTGCAAGTCGTCAAAAAATTTGTTGCTGATGTTGAAAGCAATGCCATGGGCGCTGATGTCATCGCTGGCGTCCGCCCTGACCAACAGTTTATCAAGATTGTCTACGATGAACTGGTGCAGGTGATGGGGGAAAGTAATGTCCCCTTGGCTAAGGCAGATACATCGCCCACTATCGTGCTGATGGCAGGGTTGCAGGGAACCGGGAAAACTACGGCTACGGCTAAATTAGCTTTACACCTGGGGAAGGAAAACCGGAGTTGCTTGATGGTGGCGACGGACGTTTATCGCCCTGCGGCGATTGACCAGTTGGTGACATTGGGTGAACAGATTAATATTCCTGTCTTTGAAATGGGGACGGATGCTAACCCCGTAGAGATTGCCCGTCAAGGGGTTGCCCATGCTAAGGAAACGGGTGTTGATACCGTAATTATCGATACGGCGGGACGATTGCAAATCGACGCCGAGATGATGGCGGAACTTGCCCAGATTAAGGACAATGTTAAACCCCACGAGGTTCTGCTGGTCGTGGATGCGATGACGGGTCAAGAGGCGGCAACCCTAACCCATACGTTTAATGAACAAATTGGGATTACGGGGGCGATTCTGACTAAGCTGGATGGGGATACTAGAGGGGGTGCAGCGTTGTCTGTGCGCCAGGTATCGGGTCAGCCGATTAAATTTGTCGGTGTGGGTGAAAAGGTAGAAGCACTACAGCCATTTTATCCCGATCGCATGGCATCCCGGATTCTGGGTATGGGCGATGTGCTGACGCTGGTGGAAAAAGCCCAAGAAGAAATTGACATGGCTGACGCCGCCCAGATGCAGGAGAAAATGCTCAATGCTCAGTTTGACTTCAGCGATTTCTTGAAGCAAATGCGGCTGTTGAAAAATATGGGTTCCCTGGGTGGGTTGATCAAGCTGATGCCGGGAATGGGTAAGCTGAGTTCGGATCAACTGGAAAAAGGGGAAGGCAAACTCAAGCAAACGGAAGCGATGATTAATTCGATGACGGCTGAGGAACGCCGCAATCCGGATTTGCTGGCTGGTTCTCCTAGTCGTCGCCGTCGTATTGCCCGGGGTTCAGGGCATAGTGAGCGTGAGGTGAGCAGTCTAATTAGTGAGTTTACCAAGATGCGATCGCTGATGAAGCAGATGGGTCAAGGTCAAATGGGCGGACTTCCCGGAATGGGCGGAATGGGCGGAATGGGTGGTATGGGTGATATGTTTGGTGGTGGAATGGGCAATCGTTCCCAACCCGGTTGGCGCAGTAGTGGTCCGACGAAGAAGAAGAAAAAGCCGAAGAAGAAGAAGGGGTTTGGTCAGCTTTGAGGAAGATGGGGTGAGGGGAAGTCAACAAATGACCAAGGACAAAGGACGAATGACGAATGACATAAGACGAATGACGAATGATTCCCCTTTCCCCTAAATCTATAATTATCGCGTAAAATCAAACAGGTGAGTTATTGGAAACTATGGTCAAAATTCGATTAAAACGATTCGGCAAAAAGCATGAAGTGAGTTATCGCATTGTGGCGATTGAGAGTAGCGTCCGTCGGGATGGGCGTCCTTTAGAGGAGTTGGGCTTCTACAATCCCAGAACTGATCAAACGACGCTGAATGCTCCCGCTATTGCCAAGTGGCTGAAAAACGGAGCGCAGCCCACGGATACCGTTCGCAGCATTCTCAAGAAAGCCAATGTCCTTGAACAACAAGCCACTGTCTGAAACTGGGCAGAAAACCAGCCCGGATTATGGGAGTCTGGTGCGATTTTTAGTTGAGCCGTTTTTAGAGTCGTCCACGTCGCTGAGTTTAGACTGTGAACGCGCCCATGCTAATAATCGGGTCTGGATTCGGCTGGCGTTTGACGGAGAGGACAAGGGGCGAGTGTTTGGTCGAGGCGGTCGTAATATTCAGGCAATTCGCACCGTTATCCAAGGGGTGGCTAAAATTGCTGGTGAATCTGTCTATTTGGATATCTATGATGAGTCGGGTGGTACATCCCGCCGTGAGACCCCTTCCGGGAGTAGATCCCCGGGGAGGAAAGGTTCGCCTCGACGCTTACCCTTGCCTAAACCTAACTCTAAGCCTCGTTCTTGATTTGTCTTATGTCATTTGTTATTTGTCCTTTGTCCTTTGTCCTTTGTTTTCCCTGCCTGCTAATACTTGATAACTGATAACTGATGACAAACCTTGAGTGAAGTATCAACAACGATTGAATTACCGAGTGTCCAGAGTGCGATGGTACTGGTGGGCGATCGCGAGAGTAATCTGAAGTTGCTCTCTCAACGCACTGGCGCGAGTCTGGTTTTGCGGGGACAGGAATTGCTTATTTCTGGTACTCAAAAACAAGTTGAGCGCGTCTCGTCTGTGGTGCGATCGCTTAAACCATTTTGGCTGGAGGGTAGACGAATTGAAGAGGCGGACATTCGCACCGCGTTTCAGGCTTTGGATACTCACCGTGAGGATGAACTCCAGGATTTACATCAAGATGTACTGGCGCGTACCCGTCGCGGTGATGTGATTCGCGCCAAGACGTTTCGCCAGCGCCAATACGTTAAAGCGGTTCTTACTCATGATTTGACGTTTTGTATTGGACCTGCGGGAACTGGGAAAACCTTTTTGGCGGTGGTATTGGCAACCCGGGCATTACTGGCAAATGAGTATGAACGCCTTATTTTAACCCGACCGGCTGTAGAAGCGGGGGAAAAATTAGGATTTTTGCCGGGAGATTTACAGCAGAAAGTTAATCCGTTTTTACGTCCGCTTTATGATGCTTTATATGAACTAATTGATGGGGAGAAAATTCCCAATTTAATGGAACGGGGAATTATTGAAGTAGCACCCTTAGCCTATATGCGCGGGCGAACACTTAATAATGCTTTTGTGATTGTGGATGAAGCCCAAAATACTACCCCAGCCCAGATGAAAATGGTTTTAACTCGCTTGGGGTTTGGTTCTCGGATGGTGGTGACTGGAGATGTTACTCAAACCGATTTACCACCGAATCAAGATTCAGGATTAGGGGTGGCACAAAAAATTCTGCGTCCCGTTGATGGGATTGCGTTTTGCGAACTTTCCACTCAAGATGTGGTTCGTAATCCTCTGGTTCAACGGATTGTTGAGGCTTACGAGAAACATCAAAAATAAGGCAGGAGTATGAAGTAATCCTTGTAGTGCGAGCATCTTGCTCGCTACATTGAGCATCTTGCTCGCTACCCATTCCCAATTTAAATGCGTGACAGCTTATCGTGCCCTGATAGTTTCCTGTTTCTTGTCGGTTTCCGGTTACCCGTTCTCTGTTCCCTGTTCCCCACTTATCTACTGCGGATTACCAATTAAGGTAAAGGGTGCCCAGTAGTACGGATGAGAGAAGTTGAGATTTTTTGCCCTGGCGCGTTCTGCCATTTCTGGAGGTAAGGTTATACTTTTATCTCCATAATTTAATTGACCATTGGCAATACTAACCTCGCCGCGAATCATGGCAAGCTGCGCCTGACGTAATGCCTCACTTTTAATTGGAACTTGACTTAATTGACGATAGAATTCAGTCGTGATTCCTAATGCCCCTTCATCGCTGACGTACCAGAGGGTGGCAAGGGTAGAATCAACCCCCGCTTGTAAGGCTGAGCCAGCAAAACCGAGTTCAGAGTCTTCATTGCCTAGGGCGGTTCGGCAAGCACTGAGGACTAATAAATTCACGGCTGAATTGGATAAGCCTAACTCTTTGAGTTCATCCAGCCGGAGTTTGCGATTCCACAGTTGAATGTAGGAATTGCTAGGATTCCCTGGCTTAAATTCGGCGTGAGTGGCTAAATGGATGATGCCAAACTCGTTCTGGTTGATTTGTTCTTGCAGATTTTGGAAGGTGAAATTCTCGTTGAGGAATGATTTGCCTTTCCACAGATAGTCTGTAATTGTGGATAGTTCTATCGGCACAAAGGGTAAGGGTTGTAAATCTGAGAATTTCGACGCCCCCATTGCCAGAATTTGACGCGAGCGAATGTCGGGATTGCGAGCTTGCATTAAGCTGAAGCTGGGAATCAAGTTGACACTATAGTTCTCGATTAAGAAGTTGTCTCCATCGTGAAGGGCGGCGATGGGGAGCGATCGCAACCCGGAATCCATGGCAAACATTAACCCTTGGATTTGGCGTGCTTCTAAATCGTCCGCTAAGGGTTCGATTAACCATTGGTAGAGTTGCTGAGCTGAATCGAGGTAGTTCGTCGATCCGATGTTACGACGATCGCTGATTGCCCGCTGAAACTTTTGAGTCTCTGCTAAAACCTTAGCCCGAATCGCATTAGGAACTCGACGTTGAATGGCTTCACCATCGGCAGTAATCAGTACCAATTCTAGCTGTTGATTGTCCTCCGGTGAGCAATTGCTTGATGCTGAGGGGGTATAACCAAATCGGCGATCCACGGCTGGCGCAGACTCTGCTTGACAAGCATTAGCTTCTGAGTTCATGGGTTGAGGGACAAAGCTGACATAAATTACAGCGGTTTTCAAGCCGGTTACTTGTTCGATGTCGCGAGTCCGTTCAGTGATATCTTGTAAATTTAGCCGTTTGGTTACAAATTGTTGTTGGAGATAGGTTTGGAATTCTTGGGTAAAAGCAGCTTCAAGTTGATCCACGCGATCGCTGACATTATCCGTTTCTGATGATGTTGATGACTCTTCCTGGTTTGAAGCCTGCTGTTGAGGCGTCTCACCGGAGGTTCCATTACCATTATTTGCCACTGGCGTGTCTTGTCCAGAGGGTTCAGGGGTATTGGAATTACCATTGGCGACATCGGAATTATCGCGGCTTTCGGTGGGGTTAGAGCCACTATTATTCACCGTATCGCTATTGTCAGGAGTATCCGGATTACGGCTATAGGTTTCGTCGTCATTCTCCTGGGAGGTGTCAGTGTTGGCGTTATCCTCAGAAGCCGTATCGCTGTTGGCGTTGCTGTTATCTACGGTATCGGTTCCACCATTGTCCGCGATATCGCTATTGCCGTTATTTGGTTCACGGCTATAGGTTGAGTCGCTATCGTCACTGGTTTCGCTATTGCCGTTACCTGTATCTGTCGTATCGCTGTTGGCGTTGCTGTTATCTACGGTATCGGTTCCACCATTGTCCGCG
>NZ_JBKHHI010000400.1:0-6203 GCF_046539235.1 Coleofasciculus sp. | reverse complement strand
GGTGGTACAACATCTGGGAGAGGACGACGGAACCAGTAGAGCCATGCTAAACCTGCCAATCCCAATAGAATTGAAACTAAACTAAAAATTTGAGCAATGCGTAAAGGTCCTACCATCAGACTATCCGTTCGTAATCCTTCAATCCAAATGCGACCTGCACTATAACCCACCAGGTAGATTAGCGCCAATGTGCCAACTTTCAGGTGCGGTTTTCGTTTCAAATCCCGAAAGAATAAGGTGATCATTAGCGCAAAAAGCAATAAATTCCACAGCGACTCATAAAGAAACGTGGGATGGAAATATTGATAATTGATGTACGCTGGAGGGCGCTGTTGGGGAGGAATATACAGTTTCCATGGTAAATTTGTGGGACTGCCAAAGGCTTCTGAATTAAAGAAATTACCCCAACGTCCAATAGCTTGCCCCAAAATCAGCGCAGGAACAACTAAATCGGCTAATAACCAAACCGATAGTTTCTGAATCCGGGCAAAAATGATTGTGGCGACAAGTCCACCCAAAATAGCACCGTGAATCGCGATACCGCCTTTCCAAATCGCAATAATATCTTCTGGGCGTTGGGCGTATTGTTCCCATTCAAACAAGACATAGTAAAGTCTGGCACAGGGAATTGCCGCAATCACCAACCAGATTGCTAAGTCAGCGATCGCGTTTGGATCAACGTTACGGCGTTTGGCTAAATATTGGGACAGACTGACTCCAATTAATACGGCTGACGCAATCAATAAACCGTACCATCGGATAGTCAATGGTCCTAACTCCACCAGAATCGGTCCTGGAGAGGCAAATTGAAACACCAAGATCAGGGAAGGTATGGCTTGCAGCATTTGGGTATAGCGGAGAGTGAATTAAAAATGGTCAATGTAGTCGCGTGAGTTCCCAGGCTCAACTTTACCATCCCATTGTTCCGGGTTCACCCTTGAATGGTCCAACAATATCCTTGGTAATCCATCCTCCGTAGAAATCCCCCGGCTGGGATTGGACTAACTCGTCATCGACATAGCAGGCGTCCATTTTACTGGCATAAAAGCTGACGTGATCTTTAATCGAGGAAAACTCTGGAGTCGGCTGAGGATAATACCAGGCGGCATTGGCAGCCCGCTTGTCACCCACCACAACGTCGGCATATCCAGCCATTCCCTTCCATTCACAAAAGCTTTTACGCCCTGTCTTCGCTAAATGTTCCAGCTTGATGTCTTCCGGTGGGATGTAATAGCAGGGAGGATGGCTGGTTTCCAATACCCGTTTTGCCCGTCGGGTATCTGCGATCGCGATCCCGTTAAAGATGACCCGAATATGCTTTGTTGTCTCCTCTAGGCGAGGAGGACGTGGGTAATCCCAGACAGATTCTTGACCAGGTTCAGGAGTAATAGGATTTGGTTTCACGGTTTAGCTGTTTTCTCTAATGAGACGGCAGATTAGATGCTGTAGGTCTATGTATGTGTTGATAATGTTACCAGTTTCTCGGCAATTTTTCTAATCAATGCTCAACCTCATCAATTCTGAGCAGTTTTATACTCCCTCAATCAATTAATCGACCTATGGCGTTGAAAATCTGTTTATTGATTAAATACTCAAGCAATTCTTAACTTTTTCCTTGTCTGTCATATCCCCAATTAAACGCTGTAAAGGAGGAGGAAGTTCTTTGATCAGAGTTGGCACAGCAAAAATCTGCTCTTTCTCTAAACGTTCTGGATTATCGTAAATGTCGATTATTTCTAGTTCATAACGCCCTTTTAGGTATTCTTCACAGAGGCTTTTTATATTTTTAACGGCTTGGATTGACTTAAAGTTATTATGGGCAATATACAAACGAAAAACGTAGGTTTCTACTTCCAATTTTTCCAGGGAATCGAAACTTACTTGGGAGTCTTCGAGGAACTCCGGCGAATTGTCCTTGTTTTTGTCGAAATTATTCATGACGATTCTATTTTGTCTCTCTATCATGCTAATCTAGTCATTGTACCGTGACTTCCTTTAAATCTGATCCGCTACAGTATTCACAATTTTTTATTAGGTATTACGTATTACTTATTGATTATTATGCTCACATTTCCTCTAGGGAATCAGAATGACGTATCTGCGCCCTTAGTCGGCGATCCTGGATTAGTGTCTTCTCCCGCAACTTCTCTTGCTGAATCATTTGCTCGATTTCTTCTTTTTGAGTTTCAAATTCAGCTTGCAGCGCTTGAATCTGAACTGCCATAATCTGGCGTTTGCGTTCGATTTCGTGTTGCTTGCGTTCAATTGTCTGTCGGCGAACTAATGCCTCTGCCTTTTCTTGCGCTTCTTGGATGGTTCGTGCGGTTCCCGCCATGACACCACTTGCTCCCAGATATACATCAACTAATTGCACTCCCGTATCTGTCAACCGAAATTCACGGACTTGATGAGAATGCTTCATGCCGCGAGACTTGAGGACATAAAGCAAGCGATTGCGTTCGCCGCTACTTTCGTCATCCCGCAACAACAACCAGGTATCCATCAATGAAGAAATACCTATATCAGTCTGTTCTAGGGGATTTCCGCCTAAGTTGAGATGGGTCAAAACCGTGGTAATTTGGTGCGTTTTAAAGAAATCAACCAGACGCATCATAAAGGATTTGATTTGCATGTAGTTGCCAATATCCGTCAAATTCGATATCGGATCGATGATAACAACAGTGGGTTTAAACTCATTAATAAAACGATGAATTTTGACTAAATGCGTCTCTAACCCATAAAAAGTGGGACGCATTGCTTGAATTTTCAATAAACCTTTTTGTATAGATGGCTCCAAATTGATGCCAATCGATCGCATATTGCGGATAATCTGGCTAGCCGATTCCTCAAAGGCAAAGTAGAGACATCGTTCTCCCCGCAAGCAAGTCGCGTTCGCGAAATGGGCGCACAGCGAACTCTTACCTGTTCCCGCCGTACCAGAAATTAGAACACTACTTCCGCGAAAATAGCCTTCACCTCCCAGCATGGTATCCAAGCGCTCAACACCTGTGGATATCCGCTGATTGGATACCTGGTAATCTAATCCCACAGAAGTGAGGGGTAATACAGAAATCCCGTCTTCTTCAATCAGGAATGGATATTCATTCGTACCGTGTCTAGAACCGCGATACTTGATAATATGTAACCGTCGGGTTGCCAGTTCATTGATAATCCGTTGATTGAGGAAGATGACACAATCAGAAACGTATTCTTCTAAACCCTGACGAGTGAGCGTATTTTGACCACTTTCACCGGTAATAATTGCTGTCACGCCTTTTTCCTTCAGCCAAAGAAACAGTCGCCGCAATTCAGAACGCACGATCGCATTATTTTGCAATCCGGTAAATAAAACCTCTAGGGTGTCTAAGACAACCCGCTTGGCGTTAATCGAGTCAATGGCATAGCCGAGACGAATAAATAAGGCTTCGAGATCATATTCGCCAGTTTCCTGGATTTGAGTGCGATCAATATGCACATAATGAATCGTCAGTTTCTTTTGAGCGGCTAATGCTGTTAAATCCCAACCGAAGGAAGCGACATTCTGCGTCAGTTCATCGGGCGACTCTTCAAAGGAAATGAAAACACCTGGTTCCTGATACTCCGTGGCACCGCGTACCAGAAATTCCATTGCCATGAGTGTCTTACCACAGCCGGCTTTGCCGCATAGTAATGTAGGACGCCCTTGAGGTAATCCACCATTGGTAATTTCGTCAAGTCCCTGGATGCCAGTTGGACATTTATTCAGCTTGGTTTGGTTTGTTTGTGTCATTTGTCATTCATCTTATGTCTTATGTCCTTTGTCAGGGTTTGAGGAATATTTACAGGACTTAATCGAGTTAGGTTTATCTATCAACCTTCTTAGAGAGAATTTGGCGATTTTAGTTGAGTCCATTTATTCTCTAGTCATTTTATCCCTACGGTTTCCTACTCCAACTCTTACTGAGGCGGTAGAATTAGATCTAGACCCGACTGCCTCAATCTCACCTCTATTCCCGCTAATGTTCTTGACAAAATAAACAATCTGTGAAATACAAGAATCATCAGACTTATGATTTATCCCGTCACCCCTTCCTCCCATTCCCCCGTATCCCCAGAAAATAGTCAGTTAGATGGAACCAATGCGCCGCTACTAGGGGCAAGTTTGGCTGAGTTAACCCAGTGGGTACAACAGCAAGGACAACCTGCCTATCGGGGACGCCAGCTTCATAACTGGATTTATCAAAAAGGGGCGCGACGCCTTAGTGAGATTTCAGTCTTTTCCCAGTCATGGCGGCAAGCCTTAGTTGATGTCCCCATTGGTCGTTCTACTCTACATTATCGCTCTCAGGCTCCCGATCGCACGGTCAAATATTTGCTGCGGTTGGCAGATGGTAATATTATCGAAACCGTCGGGATTCCCACTGCTAATCGGTTAACGGTTTGCGTCTCCTCCCAAGTCGGTTGTCCCATGGCCTGTGACTTTTGTGCGACGGGGAAAGGCGGATTTACCCGGAATCTCCACCGTCATGAGATTGTTGATCAAGTTTTGACGGTTCAGGAGGATTTTGGGCAACGGGTGAGTAATGTTGTATTTATGGGCATGGGAGAACCCTTACTGAATTTAGACGAGGTTCTGGCGGCTGTATTATGCCTCAATCAGGATATTGGCATTGGTATGCGATCGCTGACGATCTCCACCGTAGGCATTCGCGATCGCATCCGTCAACTGGCAGAACACAAACTGCAATTGACATTTGCTGTCAGTCTCCATGCTTCTAATCAGCAACTACGCGAACAACTGATTCCCAGTGCTAAACGCTATCCGTTAGCTGATTTATTACAGGAATGTCGGGATTATGTCAAGATAACTGGACGCCGAGTCACCTTTGAATATATTCTATTGGCAGGACTAAATGACCAACCCGAACATGGAATAGAATTAGCTCAACACCTACGCGGATTTCAGAGTCACGTTAATTTAATTCCCTACAATCCGATTAGCGAAGTGGATTATCAGCGTCCTAGCCCCCGTAGAATTCAAGCCTTTGTTGAGGCATTAGAACAGCATAACATTGCCGTCAGTGTGCGTCGTTCTCGCGGTTTAGAAAAAGACGCCGCCTGTGGACAATTAAGGGCTTCGACGGTTTGATAAAAGAAAGGTAGAGGCAAGAGGACTTCAGGGTAGGAGACAGGCTAAACAACTCGCGATCGCCACCATTACACAATCCTTAAAAACATGCAAACAGTAGAAAGCTGCCAGTCGGTTCTGAACGCAGGGAAAACGACAACCGAAACAGCGTTACAATTATTTGACGCTCTCGAACCCGTGGATTTAGACTTTATGATTGGTCGTTGGCAAGGCTCTGGACTTCATACCGATCACCATCTGGATGGCTTCTTAGAAACATTGAATTGGTATGGAAAAGAATTTGTTGATCCTGAGACAGTTCACCCATTGTTATTTTTAGATAGCCAGGGAAATTTTTTTAAGGTTGCGCCCAATCCCACAGCAATTAACGTACTTTTTAATTTGCCAATTCTCAAAAATGACTCTCTGAAACCTTGGCTAAGCTTGACGAATTCCTTACTGAAACCCTTTGTGAAAACTGAGGAAAGTCAAGCCCGACTCCGAATGATAGACTATCGAGGAAAAGTCAGTGCCACGATGATCTATGATCATTTGCCAATTAATGACTCGTTTCGGAAAGTAGATGACAATACTGTGTTAGGAATTATGGATTTGAAACGCTCACCCCAACCGTTCTTTTTTGTGCTTAAGCGCAGTGTCACCCATTAATAATATAGCAATCGCCATAGCGGTTAGGACGCATCATTTTATAGGTTAGTTAAAACTTATGTCCAGAAACCGTAGGGGCGCACAGACGTGCGCCCGATTCAATGGTAAGATCTGTTCCACCATTTTAGCTGTGCCACGCCAGTAGGTTCTTACTTTTGGTCGGGATCGGGAAAACCTCTCTGGAAAACCTCTCTCCGAACCTCTCCCTAGCCCTCTCCTACAAGGAGAGGGAAGCGGAATATATTTTTTTATTTGGAGAGACTTTGAATTCTCCCCCTTTCGTGCAATAGCGAAGCATCCCCCAGCTCCCCCTGCTGACACACCGAGCGTGTTACCGAGCGTGTTACTGAGCGTGTTACTGAGCGTGTTACTGAGCGTGTTACTGAGCGAAGTCGAAGTAAGCGATGCCCTGAGCTTGTCGAAGGGT
>NZ_JBKHHI010000399.1:0-6230 GCF_046539235.1 Coleofasciculus sp. | reverse complement strand
CTAACCTAGTTCGTAGTCAGCGCTTTAGCGCTTCTGGCACTCAAGTGCCTACTACTAACCTAGTTCGTAGTCAGCGCTTTAGCGCTTCTGGCACTCAAGTGCCTACTACGAACGTGGAATTTTGTCATCAACTGATTCAAGAATACTATGCGGCTGAGTATTTACTATCGTGCCAAAAGATTCTCGAACTCAGTGATCAGCAATTAAAACAAGATTATTTAAATTATTTGAAATGGACAGAACCTTTAGCATTAATGTTGGCATGGGTTGACAATAAAGCCCAGGCGGTGCAAGTAGTTAAATTAGCGCTAGATGTCGATTTTAGGTTAGGCGCAAGGTTTGCCTGGGCGGTTAAATCCGAGTTTCAAGATAACACTGTGGATTTAGTGGCTAAATTAAATGTTCCGGAAGCAGTGAAAACTAATTTGTTAGGGATAACCCGATCAGAAAGGGCAATTGATGCGCTGATTCCTAGCTTATTCAGTAAAGACTATTATATCCGTTGGAGTGCCGTTAATGGGTTAGGTAAAATTGGCTCAGAATCGGCGATTGATGCACTGGAACCAGCCTTAACTGATCAAGATAAAGGAATTCGTTGGACTGTGGTGGAGGTGTTAGGAACGATTGGCACAAAAAGAGCCATTGAGCAATTGCGTCAACTGGCTTTCGATGAAGAGTGTAGTCGATATGTGGTAGAAGTATTAGGAAATATTGGCTCAGAATCAGCAACTGAACTATTAGGTGATATTTGGTTCAGTCAAGAACTATCGATGCCTTGGTGTGCGGCTGAAGCTTTGGCGAATATTGGCACAGAATCCGCCACTAAGTTACTCCAGAAAGCTTTGTTTGATGGTGATCATAATTTAAGCCATAATGCAGCGGTTGCATTAGGTGAAATTGATGATTCCGTAGCAATTGATGTGCTGACACAAGCATTAGAACATGAGCAAGAATCGGTTCGCCGTGATGCTGCTTTTGTCTTAGTGCGTAAACAAAATGAAGCAGTTATTCCAGCGCTATGTCAGATTTTAGCCCATGCTGATAATCCGATCGCGTACCAAGCACTTGATAGCTTATTAACCATGGGTACTGAAGCCACAATTCCTGCATTACATCAAGCGTTGTTCCATCCAAACTACTCAATTCGTATGCGGGCGCTTGAAGGATTAGTGGATATTGGTACAGCCGCAACGATTCCAGCCCTGAGTGATGCATTGCGCGATCGCAACTTACCCGGATCTCTACTCCAGAAGATAATTAATGTGTTAAAAGAGATTGGCACATCAGACGCGATCGCGGGTTTAAAACAGGCGTTATTCAGTGATAACTATTCTGCCCATGACTATGGGGCTGAAGCGTTAGGAACCATTGATTCTGAAGAAACGATTTCGATTTTTATTGAAGCTTTATCTCATCCCAACCATTCTGTACGCTGTTCTGTAGTTAAGGTCTTAGGAAATGTTGGCTATAAATCTGCTATCCCAGAACTAATTAAAGCCTTACAAGATGAAGATTATTCCGTTCGGCACAGTGCAGCTAAAGCATTAGCAACTCTTGCTGCTTCAGAGGCGGTTCCCGCATTAATTCAGGCTTTACAAGATGAAGAATCTTTTGTTCGTTCCAGTGCGGCTGAGGCGTTAGGAAGTATTGGCGCACCGGAGGCTGTTTTGCCTTTAGTTGATGCTTGGCAGGATCAAAATGTTTTGGTACATCAAATCGTGGCTGAAGCCTTGGGTAAAATCGGCACGCCAGAGGCAATTGCGGCGCTACTGCAAGCCTTATCGAATGACAATGAATTTATTTGTTGGGATGCGGCTAAGGTATTACAAGAAATCGGTGGTTCTGAACTATTGCCATATCTGTCTGATATGCTAGCAAAAACAACCTGCGATCGCACGCCTGATATACTTGATGTAATCTCAGCAATTCAAGACCGTTATCAATTTTACAACCAATCTGTAGCTGAATCTCCATTATCGCTTCCGGATCAGTCTGGCGATCCCTTGATAGATAGTCTAGGAAAAATATTGCAAATCCTTGAAACTATGTTAGACAAGCCTACTAATGATTTCCGAGGTGCTAGTTTTGGCAACATCACGGGGACTGTTACTGGAAATATCGTCGGCGATAATATTGGCAGTCAATACAACTACACCCCCGAACAAAGACAAACTCTCGCTGAAGCAGCCGCCGAGATTCAGCAATTATTAGAAAAACTGAAAAACTCTAACCCAACCTTAACTGAATCTCAAAGACAAATTGTTGTTATCGAAGCCATTAACAAAGAGATAAAAAGCAATCCAACCTTTAAGCAGCGACTACAAAGTGCGTTAAAAGCAGGTGGTATTGAGGCATTAAAGTCACTATTTCCTGCTGTCAACATTCCCATTGAAACCATTAAAGGCTGGATGGAGGCTGAATCCTGATCCCTTTATTCGTCTAGTCTAAAAAGGCAGCACTCTACCTTCTACCTCAACTGGACATGATATGACGCCATCACGCAATCTTCTCACCGAGAACAAAACGTTTTGCTGAACTGGCTCCGGATGGGGAACTATTTAGTTATGGGCAATCGCTCTGATTTTTTTACCTGGCTGTTTTGAGATATAATTAAGCGTAGAATCTGTCCAATCTCGATGAAGACAAAGGAGATAATTCAATGGTAAGCTTAGTCCGGTTAACTCCATATTGGGAATCAGCTTAAGCAAAAACCACGGTTCGATTCTCATAAACTAATACCTGATGCCGTAAATGTAGGCGTACTGCCCTGGCTAATACCACCCGTTCTAAATCTTTGCCCTTGCGAATCAAATCCGCCACATTATCCCGATGACTAATCCGTACCACATCTTGCTCAATAATTGGTCCAGCATCCAGTTCCGGGTTGACATAATGAGCCGTTGCCCCAATAATTTTAACCCCACGCTGATAGGCGCGATGGTACGGTTTTGCTCCCGTAAAGGCGGGTAAAAAAGAGTGGTGAATATTGATAACGTGAGGAAATTGTGCCATAAATTCCGGGCTAAGGATTTGCATATACTTAGCCAAAACCACCAGATCGATATTATAATGACGTAGCAATTCAAGCTGTTTCGCTTCTTGTTCAGATTTATTGTCTGGAGTAATCGGAATGTGATAAAAATCAGCGCCAAACTCTTCGCTAACCGTTTGCAAATCCGGATGATTGCTGATAATTAAAGGGATTTCCGCCGTAAACTCTTGGGCTTTTTGCCGCCAAAGTAAATCGAACAGACAGTGATCTTGCCGACTCACCCAAATCGAAATCCGAGGCACGCTATCGGAGAAGTAAAGCTGCCACTTTGCCTGTAACGGTTGGGCAATTGCGGCAAATGCTGGATCAATCAACTCCCGTGATAGGTTAAAATCGTCTAACTGCCATTCAATACGAGTGAGAAACAGCCCTGCGGCAAAGTCCGTATGCTGATCGGCATGAATGATGTTGCCGCCATTAGCGTAAATAAAATTGGCAAATTTGGCAACCAGTCCCGGTTGATCAGGACAGGAGATTAGCAGTGTCGCCGTTCGAGGTTGATGCTCTCCCTTGGTCATTTTTCTTCCCTTTAGCTGAAATTCATCGCTGAGAATGCAGTGATTCTATCAATTTGTTCCGTAGATATTGTATATGCTGAGCCAGAAAACCTTATCGACGCTTTGCTGAATGAATCCAAAACCGATGACACCGCCAATCATTGGAATTACCACCTTTAACTACAAGCCAACCGGAAATTTTTATTCCCCGGCGGGTTATACTCAAGCAGTTCAGTCGGCTGGAGGTATACCCATTCTACTTCCGCCTGTTCAATTTGATCCGGTTGTTTTGCTAAACCGGGTTGATGGGTTAATTTTGACAGGTGGGGGTGATGTAGACCCAGAGTTGTATAATGGTTCCCCTCATCCTACAATTTATGGTATTGATCCGGAACGGGATCGGGCGGAACTCGCGCTAGCCAAACTAGCATTGGCGAAACAAAAGCCGATTTTGGGGATTTGTCGCGGCTTAGAAGTGCTGATGGTAGCTAGTGGGGGTGATTTAGTCCCCCATCTGCCAGATGAATTTGGGGAAGATATCCTGCATCGCGAGGAAATGCTTAAACCGAGTCAGCATACGGTGCGGATTTATGCCGATAGCCAACTCTCTCAAATTATGGGAAAGGAGGAACTTACTGTTGTCTCTTGGCATCATCAAACCGTGCGTACAATACCTTGTGGTTGGCAGATTGTCGCCAAAGCCGAAGATGGCTTAATTGAAGCATTAGAACATAAACAGCATCCTTTTGCGATCGCGCTGCAATGGCATCCAGAACTCTCCCTCCCAGATTCGAGACATTTTGCCATTTTCCAAGCATTGATTCAAGCTGCAAGCTTTGATCAAGACGAATTAAACCCGAAGAGTTTTCATTTGCAAACAACAGGCTGGGGATGTGGATAGGCTCTGCTGAATAAGTCTTGTGGTAAAGGGAAACTAGGGAAGCAATGTTCCAGACGTGCCATGGCACGTCTAGGAGCGGGGGAAGCAAATTGACGTTCAAGATTGAATTTTTCTCCCCCATCTCCCCCATCTCCCCCATCTCCCCCATCTCCCCCATCTCCTTGTCCCCCTAACGCGGTAGATTCAATGTCAGAGTCTATAATTTATTGGGTGAGGAAAAAAACATGAAGCGACGCAACTTTCTCAAATACAGCAGTCTGGCAAGTATGGGGTTTGCCTTGGCTGCTTGTAATTCAGTGAATCTAACCACCTCCCAAAAGAATAACTCGGCTGAGTCCTCATCCGTCTCAAATGTTGACTTTGGCAAACTCGAAAAAACGTACCTCAACCTCGGCATTATCCCGATTATCGAAAGTGCGCCCCTAGTTATCGCCCAAGAATTAGGCTTTTTTGCTCGCTATGGGCTGAATGTTAGCCTGAGTAAGCAAGAGAATTGGCAGCAAATTCAGGATGGTTTACTCGACTACCAGTTAGATGCGGCTCAAGCCTTGTATGGAATGCCAATGATGGCACAATTGGGAACAGAAGCCGCCCCCATGGTTGCCCTGATGGTACTTAATCTTCATGGCAGTAGCATTACCTTATCTCCCAAAGCCTGGGATGCGGGAATTCGACCAGCGATTGAATATTTCACCTTTCAGGAGTTTGCTGATTCCTATCGTCAATATGTTCGCAAATTCGAGGAACCGCCTATTTTTGCTACTGAGTCGAATGCTTCGATGGATTATTACATTAGCCGCTATTGGTTAGCCGCGATGGGAATTAATCCCGAAAGTGAGGTTGAATTTATGGAGATTGCCCCCTCCCAAATGATCTATAAAATTCAAGCTGGCGTTATGGATGCTTACAGCAGCAGTGAACCGTGGAACCAACAGACGGTTTTGCAGGGAAATGGATTTATCGGCAATACCTCACAGAATATTTGGACGGGTCATCCGGGAAATGTGCTAGCTACGATGCAAGCCTGGGTGGACGAACATCCCGCAACCGCTAGGGCTTTAGTAGCGGCGATTCTAGAAGCCTGTGAGTTTTGCGAACAAGCCAAAAATCGCCGCGAAGTTGCCCAAATTATTGCCCAAAGCAGGTATTTGGATACGGATCAGGAATATATTGAACCTGCTTTATTGGGCAACTATAGTTATGGTGGGTTTGACAACCAGGAACGGCTGGAAACGATTCCTAATTTTTATCAGTTTTATGGTAACAATAGCGATGATCCAGAGAAGCCGAATCCGGTTAACTATCCCTGGCGTTCTCATGGGATTTGGTTACTCACTCAGATGATTCGTTGGGGTCAAATTGAGCAGCAAGATTATCCCAAGGATGCCGATGAAATTCTAGAGGAAATTTATCCGTTAGACGTTTATACAGAAGTGGCGGAGGCATTAAAGATTGAGCTGCCCAGTGATCCGATGAAAGTCGAACCTGCTACCGTTTTTATCGATCAACGCCAGTTTGATCCGAGTAATCCGATTGCTTATCTGAATAATTTTGAGATTCAGGCATAAGTGGGCAAGATACAGCAGATTGCAAGGGGGGTGAAGTACAATATCCCACCCGCGCTGACGCGCAGGAGGGGTTCCACAAAGGATGCAAAGCGCTTTATTGACTGGGTGAACGGTACTTTGGTAGAGACTTGTCACGAGACAGAAACAAGTGCCGCCTTATCCATTTATTAAGAGGTTAATTCAGATAAAAAAACTAATTGATTGTAGCTTTA
>NZ_JBKHHI010000398.1:0-6232 GCF_046539235.1 Coleofasciculus sp. | reverse complement strand
GGCAAACTCTTATCAACACCGTCATTGACTGGGATATTCATGCCGCACATATCTGGACAGTAACGGCTTGATGTACATATAAGAATAACTGATTTAATATTCAATTAACACTTTCATTCCTAATCCTGTTTAAACTTTTTAACTTTTTTTCGTAGTATCAGAAGTGAAGCAGAAAAAGTTGCCCCCCATCAGCTTAGGCTAGTTGGGTCAGTATACTACAGCACAATTGATTCTGCTGCTTCAGACTAATAGAGAGGAACACAAATGGCAAGTTACAAAGTTACCTTAAAGAACGAAGCTGAAGGCTTGGATACAACTATTGAAGTACCTGATGACGAGTACATTCTCGATGTGGCGGAAGAACAGGGTATTGATTTGCCCTATTCTTGCCGTGCTGGTGCTTGTTCGACCTGCGCTGGTAAACTCGTCAGTGGTGAAATTGATCAGTCTGACCAGTCTTTCTTAGATGATGATCAGATTGAAGCTGGATATGTTTTGACCTGTGTAGCTTATCCTAAATCTGATTGCACAATCATCACTCACCAAGAAGAAGAACTGTACTAATTCTGTAAATATTGCTCAGGCGTTAAGTCACTCGCCTAATCCATCAATAAGCCTGCTAACTATCTTAGTAGGAAAAGCAGGAACACAAAAAACGGTGTTCCTGCTTAAAGTATATATAGGGTTTTCATTTGCGATGTGGAACTCACGAGAGTAGACAAAGGGAACAGGGAACAGGGAACAGGTGTTTTTTTATGTGATAAATTTGATAGTCATATCAAGCTGGTTAAGAGGATTAAATCAAGGCTGACTGTAACTAGAGTTGTTGTTGAGACAGCCAAGTTTGACAAGCCACCCGTGAACCATCAACAATGAACAATTATTTACCCTCCCAGTTGTAACTGTGTTTCTGTTCTGGGATGAGGTATTGCTTGAGGAATTGGTAACTCCAAGCTTCTCGGTGATTTCTTCTTGAGTTGCTGGAGTTGTTTTCGACTTGCTTTATCTTTGTTAATAAAACGATTATTGAGAGTTTGAATCTCCTGTAATTCACTTTCGGTGGACTTAAATAACCACTTATCATCCGAGTCAAACTCAAACATAGAGGTTAAGTGGCATTGAGTAGGATGACTATATCGCATACATCCACTATCAGAAGAGTTGGCATCGCAAAAAGGGCATTGAATTTTGGAACACGTATTCATAGTATGCTGTGACATAGGTGAATTTTTCTTCAACCTCAACAGGCACGGAAATCAAGACATTTCATCCTTACCTTAACATTTCTAGACTCATTAAGTGAGGCTTAGGTTCCGAAGTCCTCAATTCTCCTGCCATAGACTTTCACTAATGAGGATAGCAGTAAATCCCTTATTCTATGAGAGTTTCATGAATATCCCCATGGTGGGGATGTGGCTATAAGGGCTTGTAATCCCTTATCTTTATGGAAGATTCACAGAATTTTACCGTTATTTTTACTCAGGCTTTAAATAAACTTTTACAACTAATTATTTTGCTGAGCAATTAAATTAAATCGCCTCTATTATTCTCTAAAGCTATTAAATTAATTAGGTAAATTTGATGTCCAAGTAAAAGCATTAATCATTTTCTTTGGTGACTATAAACTCTAAAAAAGTAACAAGCGCTACCGAATACTCACCATTATAACTCTTACTTTCCACAAGAGTTTGCTGAATGAAGGTGAGGAAGATGGGAAAAGTCGGGAAGCAGTCAATTTATCCTCCTCATTTAGGGGTTAAAGTCATCACAAAACTTTTCCCTGTTCTCTCCCCTCACCACAATACTGATTCAGCAACCCCTACGCTAAAAAACTGGATAAACTAGGTACATCTACCCAAATGTTCTCTTGATGCGATTGATGGGTTATATCCATTAATAATTGGGAATAGACTCCTTCTGCCAGCGAAGGAATCTGATGTTTATCCGCATCAATACTTTGTACCCATTGATCCACAACCCGAATAAAGGGTGCTAAACGTCCATCCGGGTAAACTTGGGGAAATGCTAGTCGTTTGGGAATGTCTACTTCTGAGAGCGGTTCTCCCGCCGGGGCTGCCCAAAGCTGAAATCCATGGACATAATCGTTTTGGTTGGAACTGCCCAAAACCAACGTTCCGCGATCGCCATAGACTTCGACAAAATGCCCCCGCCCGTTATAAGTAACGGAACTGATGCAAAGTTGGCAAGGTGTACCATCGGCTAATTCCAGCATCAGCAGACAGGTATCATCGGCGTCCACGGGTTTCAATTTCCCCCCTTCACTGGGATCAGGACGTTCTGGAATTGCCGTACTCATTTGGGCGCACAACCGACGCACCGAACCAAACAACCAATTAATGTAATCAAAAGCGTGAGACCCCACAGCGCCTAATGCACCTCCGCCCTTTTCCTTTTGGGCGTACCAGTTCCAAGCCCGTTGCGCGTTGGCACGACTGGAGACTAACCAATCAATTTTAATCAGACGCTTCTGACCAACATAGCCGGATTCTAAATGTTCTGCCAAGAGTTGCCATGGGGGAACAAAGCGAAATTCAAAATCTGGCATAGCTACAACCCCTTGCTTCTTGGCGAGGTGATAGAGATCTCGCGTCTCAGTGGCTGAGAGCGTCATTGGTTTTTCCAATAACAGATGCTTCCTGGCTTGCAACACCTGCTGCGCCATTTCGTAGTGGAGAAAGGGTGGGGTAGAAATGCTCACCGCTTGGACTTCTGGCATTGCCAGGATATCTTCTAGGCGATCGCTCGCTTGGGGAATATTATGAGATTCAGCTACCGCCTTGGCTTTATCCAGGTGCGGATTATAAACCGCTACCACCTGTGTGCGGGGGTGAATCTGAAAACCTGGGATATGAATTTTCTGTCCAAATCCGGTACCGATTACAGCAACTCCAATTTGATTTGTCATTTGTTGTTCGTCATTCGTCTTATGTCATTTGTTTATGTCCTCAGACAAGCAAGAAAGAGGGAATGCAAATGCTCGGTGATCACTCATATATTACGAGTTCCTTGGGTTTTCAACCCAGGCAATCACGTCTTTGCCTAAGCACGTACCATTAAGCTGATCAATCTCACGGATACCCGTGGGACTGGTCACGTTTACCTCGGTGAGATAACCACCAATGACATCGATTCCTACAAAATACAAACCATCTTGTTGCAACTGTGGCTTGAGTAAAGCACAAATTTTTTGCTCTTGCGGTGTAATTTCTGTCGCCGCCACTCGACCCCCAACTGCCATGTTGCCGCGAAATTCGCTGCCTGTAGGAATGCGATTGACTGCCCCAATTGGGTCACCATTGAGGAGGATGATCCGCTTATCTCCCTCTTTAGCCGCCGGAAGATAGGTTTGCACCATGACGGGTTCATATCCCCATTTAGTGCTAATTTCGACTAGGGAATTAAAGTTGCGATCGCCTGCTTCTAGAAACAGAATCCCTTCCCCAGCTTTACCTCCCAAGGGTTTAAGCACGGCGGCTCCTTGTTTCTCGACGAATTTCTGGATGGTCAACTTATCCTGGCTAACAATGGTTTCAGGAATCACTTCCTTAAACTGTAGGGCATACATTTTTTCGTTTGCCCGTCGCAAACCTGTCGGTGTATTGATAACCTGAGTCTTTTTGGGGTTGATGTAATCAAGAATGTACGTCGCATAGAGGTAGGGAATGGTCACAGGGGGGTCAGTCCGCATAAAAACGGCATCCATATCCTCTAAAGGCAGGGAGACAGTATCCGAGATAGCGTACCAGCGTTCACTGACAACCCAACGCCCCTCAACGAGTTCGGCTGGGGTTAGCTGGACTTTATCCAGATTTGCCCACGCTTGATTATTGACAACTGTTAGCTTTTGAGCTTGAGTAATCCAAACGTCATGACCTAAGGCTTGGGCAGCTTCCATGAGTGCCACACTCGTATCATGACTGGGATTAAGCTTTGAGAGCGGGTCAATGATAAACGCAAATTTCACGCTGGAATCCTACCTCGGTGATTAATAATCAAGTTGCGGCTAATAGTACCATTTTGAGGTTTGTCGGGGCGGGTTTAGGAACTTTCGTTTCACTATTGACGATAACGTTAGTTCAAAACCCGCCCCCAGCTCCCCCAGCTCCCCCAGCTCCCGGAACTCCCCTATCAATGACTTGCCCCTGCTCCGTCTTGCAGTAAGGTATCTAGTTCACCTTGTAGTTCTAACCCATACAGGTCGTCGCAACCCCCAATATGGTGGTCATTGATAAAAATTTGTGGCAGAGAACGGCGTCCATTTGCCCGTTGTGCCATTTGCTCTCGCGCCTGTTCATCACCATCGATACAATATTCGGTAAAGTCAATGCCCTTTTCATTGAGCAACCCTTTAGCCCGCATACAATAGGGGCAGCGGCTCCAGGTATAAATTTCGACCTTGGGTTCCATTCTCTTTTCTCAACGTCAGCAACATTTCTTAAATTTTAGCTTTCTTCGCCGGAACGTCTGCACAAAGTCATTAAATCATTCAAGCTCAACTTGAGCTAAAACGTGATCAAAATCACATATTGGTGTTGCCTCAAATGCCTAACAAGTTTAGCTAAACTTGTTAGGCTGTGGAAAACAGTAGGTATACACTAGAGGTAAAGCGTCTCAGAGCTGATGCTAATCGGTGAGGAACTAGCATCAGATATAGTAGCTAGACCCCTTAACCCAAAAAGAAACTGGATCGCTCCCGTGCAACTACCTCCCTCAGACCACTACTGCTGAATAGCCTCGAATGATGAGCGGTGTGAGCAACTCAAAAGCGTCGGGAACGGATTTATCGCGATCGCGGAAGTTATTCCCTGGTGATAAATTCCGCAGACGTTACATGTTATGTTACTTGACGTCCCTAAGCTCATCCATCCACAATCAAAACAACTGGTTCAAATCAGCTTAAACAAAAAAACTCCTAAACTACCATGACTATTCTCCTTAAATCCCTCTGGGAGTTTTATTGGATTGCCTACCGCTAGCAAGGATATGTTAATGATTACTCCGGGTCGGTGGAGATGTTAAGACTGTGGGAATTGGATGAAAAAGACTCCTCATCAACCTGAAAACACTACAACCAAATGGACTGTCTGAAAAAGCCTGCAAGGAAAAATTATGTCTAGTCAGCACAACGGATTCACAATTCACTTTTGGGGCGTTAGAGGAAGTATTGCCTGTCCGGGTCCAGAAACGGTTCGCTATGGCGGAAATACCCCTTGTGTGGAAATGCGAGTGGGTAGAGAACGATTAATTTTTGATGGGGGTACGGGCTTGCGGGTGTTGGGACAGTCCATGCTGTCACAAATACCAGTGGAGGCTCATCTGTTTTTCACCCACTCCCACTGGGATCATATTCAAGGCTTTCCCTTTTTTGTTCCCGCGTTTATCAAAAGCAATCGTTTCCGTATCTATGGAGCGATCGCGCCCAATGGTACTACGATTAAGCAACGCCTCACCGACCAAATGCTCCACCCCAATTTTCCTGTCCCGTTGCAAGTCATGCAAGCGGATTTGCAGTTCTATGACTTAGAGGTTGGCGAAACCGTTGAGATTGGCGAGATTACCGTTGAAAATACTCTACTCAACCACCCTGGTGAAGCGGTGGGATATCGGGTGAATTGGCGGGGACATGCAGCCGCCTATATTACCGATACCGAACATAGACCTAGTGGTTTAGATCAAAATATCTTAAAACTGATTCAGGATGTGGATGTGCTGATCTACGACGCCACCTACACGGATACCGAATATTATTCTCCAGCAACCAGCAAAGTGGGGTGGGGTCATTCGACTTGGCAAGAAGGTATTAAGTTAGCCAAAGCCGCTAACGTGAAAACTCTGGTTATCTTTCACCACGATCCGTTACACAATGATGATTTCTTGGATCGAATTGGGGAAGAAGCCATTCAACACTTTCGCAATACCGTTATGGCTCGTGAAGGCTTGTCCATTTCTTTGGTGGAGTCGGCTGTCTCCGATCCATTACCCCTGCAACAACAGGCAAAAGCTTCGATTCGATAATATAGCACTACGCACTCTAGTTAGGACATAAAAGAAAAATTCAAATCGCTTGACCCTGAGCGACTTGTACCGAGCGAAGTCGAGGTAAGTCGAAGGGTCAATCCCTTGTCAGGTAAGCTTTTTCTTCACTATTGCCCATTGCCCATTGCCTATTGCCTATTGCCTAGCGCATAGCGCTATATCCCCGACTTTATCT
>NZ_JBKHHI010000397.1:0-6240 GCF_046539235.1 Coleofasciculus sp. | reverse complement strand
CTGGGAGAGTACCAAAGGGCAATCGATTACTATCTTCAGTCTCTAGAGATTGCACGGGAAATAGGCTTTCGCCTTGGGGAAGGGCATTTCTTGAACAATCTGGGCAATGCTTACAATTCCCTAGGAGAGTACCAAAGGGCAATCGATTACTATCAGCCGTCTCTAGAGATTGCACAGGAAATAGGCGATCGCTCTGAAGAAGGGAATTCCCTGAATGGTTTGGGCAATGCTTACAATTCCCTAGGAGAGTACCAAAGGGCAATCGATTACTATCTTCAGTCTCTGGCAATTGCATGGGAAATAGGCGATCGCTCTGAAGAAGGGAATTCCCTGAATAGTTTGGGTAATGTTTACGCTTCCCTGGGAGAGTACCAAAGGGCAATCGATTACTATCTTCAGTCTTTAGCGATTAAACAGGAAATAGGCGATCACAGTGGGATGGCTCATGTTCTCAATAATTTGGGCAATGTTTACAATTTCCAAGGAGAATACCAACGGGCAATTGAATACCATCAGAAATCTCTGACTATTGCCAAGGAAATTGATGATCGCAGTGGGATAGCTAGTTCTCTGATGGGTTTGGGCAATGCTTACGATTCCCTGGGAGAGTACCAACGGGCAAAAGAATACTATCAACACTCTTTGGCAATTCGTGAAGAAATAGGTACTCCCATCCCAGCAACATTCCCAGGTACTGGAGGGTTGACCCGCTAGAGGCTCAAGCCTTAACGACGAACCCACCCTCGTAAAGCGACAATAGTGCAATAGAAATTACCACAACCATCCCCAATGAAAGTTAAAGGAATTCTACGCGGCAAAACTATAGAGCTATTTCAAGAACTTCCCGTTCCTAATGGCATGGAAATTTTTATTGAAATTCCTGATGCTACTTTATCGAACCCTGACCCCAATTGGCAACAGCTACAAGCCATTATTGGTGCATGGAAGGATGATCAAGAAATCGGAGATATTTTTGCTCAGATTGATAGAGAACGCCATGCTGACTTGGGTGAACCGATAGATTTTGATAAATTTAACTAACTATTCAGATGTACTTGCTCGATACAAATATTTGTATAGCGATTATTCAGGGAAACCCATCAGCCATCGCTCATTTTTAGCAAAAATACCAGGACTATTATCTGGTGACTCTAGTTCTTAGAAAACTCTATAAAGGCGTCTATTGTTCGAGTCGAGTTCAGCAAAATCTGCTGATTATTGAACAATTTGCCAACCAACTGCCTAAAATTAACTTCGATGAGAATGCCGCTATCGAATTTGGCAAAATTCAAGGTGAACTCAGACAAATCGGTAGACCAACTGGACAAATTTATGCACTCATTGCCGCCGTTGCTCGTTCTCGGTCTGATTGTTTAGTTACTGATAATATGCGTCATTTTGTCAATATCCAAAATTTACACCTTGAGAATTGGTTAGTCCCTTAAATAATCGCAAAAGGCAGAATGTCGGGTGAGCAAGCATGATAAAACTGGAAACGCTTCTATTATCAGTTGGTGGCTCTAGACTCCCCTACGGTAATACCATGGAGGTTTATGTTCAACTCATCAGTCGTGAAGATTTGGGCAATAACCCAATACACTAGAACTATTCCCCAAACCCCAAAACAGCCATGTCCAAGTTAGCCTGCTATCGTTGGGTTTCGTTCCTCAACCCAACCTACAAAGGTGACATGCTCCCAAAGTCACCCGTCTCATCTTGGTCGAAGGTTGGTATGACCCGACAGAATATAAAGAGAGCGATCGCGTTCACTGTGATCTGTTCCCCAACCTTGGGCTAACGGGCCCAAAGGTGCTAAACGACAATGTCATCTAACGATTTAGACCACTACTACAGAATACTGGGACTAGAACCTGGAGCCTCCCTAGAAGAAATGAACCAAGCCTATAAAGACTTGGCATTTATTTGGCACCCCGATCGCGTCACCGAGGACAATCAGCGCTTACGCCAGAAAGCCGAAGCCAAACTCAAGGAAATTAACCAAGCGCGAGACGAACTGCGATCGCGCTAACTACGAATGGCGGTACTATTAGCATCACCAGTGAGGATGCGATCAGGTTTTCCGGTTCGGGTTTAATGCAAACCCATGGCGGAAACATTATTCTCAGAGGAAGGAAGATTAAGGGGGGTGGGGTTACCCTGAATAGTGGTAACCCCATGGGTGAGGGGGGAGGTATTCATACTAACGCGAATTCGGGTGACTTGGCAATGGTAATCTGAATATTGACATCATCACCGCCCTATAAGTGCGGTGATTCCTCACCACGCCACCTTTTTAAGGGTGATCGCTGAATAGGGGTCAAACGGGCGGGTGCGAGTCATATCAGGGCGGACAAGAGAGGATGATAATAAAACAAGTGCTAAAGCACTGACTACAAACAACAATTAACCAAATGCACCATCAACCAACACCCTGGTTCCGTCGCCGAGATATTGTCATCGCCTATACATTCCTGCGAATTGTTTTAGGCATAAACTTCTTTAACCATGGCTTTACCCGCCTCGGTAATATTCCCGGTTTTGCCCAGTCGATGGTGGATTTATTTCAAGATACATTTGTTCCCGAACCCTTAGTCAGGGCACCAGCTTTACTGGTGCCAATTGTGGAATTTATAGTCGGATTTCTAGTGACACTGGGATTAGCCACTCAAGCGGCGTTAGTCACTGGGTTTGGCTTGATGGTGGTGCTGATGTATGGAGTGACATTACTGCAAAATTGGGATACGGCAACAAGTCAATTAATTTATTGTCTGGTGTTTTTTATCTTAATTGCTGGCAATAGTTTTAATGACGTCTCCATTGATGCATGGTGGCAACGCCGGAAGACGCGATCGCAGCGTCTTGATTCCTCGGAAACTCATTAACACGTCCCAATTGCCAACTTCCGGTAGACTATTGACAATTGATGAGTACCTAATTGGGTAGTAAATTAGCCACAGTCCTGGCAAAATTAGCTTGATCAGGGAAGCCCAGGTGTAGAGGGACTCCAGGTGCAGCGGGATAAACAAAGGACAAATGACGAATGACGAATGACGAATGACAAAGGACAAATGACAAAGGACAAATGACAAAGGACAAATCTGCTGTAGACTATCTCTAGCCCCACTGTAATTGCCCAAGTTAGCGTGTTCAGCCCATCCAGTTCTGACCAATCCCCTTCCCAAAAACGTTTGCCCAATCAACGGTGGCAAATTTCTTCCGCTAACCCAGAAAAAGCCAACCAACTCGCCCAAGGTACAGGATTGTCACCCCTGCTGGGTCAAGTGTTACTTAACCGAGGATTGGACACTGTAGACCAAGCTATGGTCTATTTGTATCCAGAATCTCAGGTTATGCCCACGCCGATGGATGAATTTCCCGACTTGGCGATTAGTGTGGATATGCTCAAAGAAGCGATCGCAGAACATGAGAAAATAGCTATCTGTGGGGACTATGATGCCGATGGCATGACCAGTACCGCCTTGTTACTGCGGGCATTACGCTGGTTAGGGGCGGATGTGGACTATGCAATTCCCAGCCGGATGAAAGACGGGTATGGGATCAATACTCGTATTGTGGAAGAATTCGCTAAAGAAGGCGTGGGGCTAATTCTGACTGTGGATAATGGGATTGCAGCACATGACGCGATCGCACGCGCTGTAGAATTGGGTCTGGCTGTTATTATTACCGATCATCATGACCTTCCCCCTGAACTCCCCAACGCCGATGCAATTCTCAACCCCAAACAATTACCCGAATCTTCCCCTTACCGCAGTTTAGCTGGCGTCGGTGTCGCCTATATATTAGCCGTTACCCTCGCCCAAGACTTAGGTCAGCACCAGGGACTCACTAGCCAACTCCTAGAACTGTTTACCCTCGGTACCATTGCTGATCTCGCCCCCTTAAATGGAATTAACCGCCGTTGGTTAAAACGAGGATTGCAACGCTTACCTAAATCTCAACTGGCGGGAATTCAGGCTTTAATTCAAATGTCAGGCGTCAGTGAAGACCAAATCGCCCTGAAACCCGAAGATATCGGCTTTAAACTCGGACCGAGAATTAATGCGGTTGGGCGTTTGGCTGATCCGCAAATCGTGATTGAACTCCTCACCACCAGTGATTCTGGAATCGCCTTAGAACAGGCGATGCAATGCGAACAAATTAACCAAAAACGTCAACACCTGTGCGCGGAAATTGAGCAAGAGGCGATCGCACTAATTGAACAAGAGGAGTTAAACTGGCAACAGCAGCGGGTTCTCGTCCTTGTCCGACCGGGTTGGCATCATGGTGTAATTGGCATTGTCGCCTCACGTTTAGTGGAACGGTATGGTGTCCCAGTATTTATTGGCACCTATGAAGACGAAAATCCAGAACAGATTCGCGGTTCTGCACGAGGAATTCCAGAATTCCATGTCTTTGAAGCCCTACAATCGTGCCATGATTTATTAGGAAAATTTGGCGGACACAAAGCCGCCGGAGGCTTTACATTACCCAGTGAAAATTTAAGCGCGTTTCAAACTCAACTGAGTCACTTTGCCCATCAATGTTTAGAACCCGAACATCTAAAACCCTTAGTCTCTATTGACGTCCAAGCAAATTTTAATCAAATTAGCTATAATCTCTACCAACAAATTGACCGATTGCATCCTTGTGGGATTGAGAATCCTGACCCAATATTCTGGACGCCGAATGTGCGTGTGGTGGAACAAAAACTTGTGGGCAAAGGACATGTAAAGCTTACCCTGTCTACGGTTGACAGCACCAAGCAAATGAATGCGATCGCGTGGCGTTGGGGTGAATACTTCCCTTTACCCTCTAATGTAGATATTGCCTATAAACTCAAAGAGAATGCCTGGAATGGAACTGTAACGATTGAATTAGAGTTAGTCGGTATTCGGGTGAGTGAATCCGCCCCATCAGCGATTAAAAAAGCTGAATTTTATCACAATGAACGCCGCTATACCTGTAGTTTATGGGAATCATTAAATGAGTTACGCATTAGGAATGCTGAAGGCAAAGTGCTGGTGATTCAAAAAGGACAGCGTACCGGACTTTTAGGGTTTAAGCGGGATGATGCGAAACAAGTGGATGTTACCCAGCCTCACTATTATCAGTTAATCAAAGCTGCGACTCGTGCTTTAAAGTTGTGATTGGTCATTCGTTATTGGTCATTGGTCATTTGTCCTTTGTCATTCGTCCTTTGTCATTTAGTCGGGGCGGGTTTAGTTAGATTTGGGTGCAACTGAAACGATAGTTGTCAAACCCGCCCCGACAACTGTCATCAGATGGCTTCCCTATCTCCCGGATCTCCCCCAGCTTCCAGACGTAGCATGCTACGTCTCTACATTGCTTCCCCGGCTCCCCCGGCTCCTGATAACTGATAACTGTTCACTGATAACTGATAAATCCCCCGGCTTTAATGCATCAGGGAGCAAGATGCTGCATCAGGGAGCAAGATGCTGCATCAGGGAGCAAGATGCTCCCACTACAAGCAAACAGACGGCTACAGGTCTCCCCTAAACGCAGCCAGCAGAAAAATGACCACAGGACCAGCAATCACAATCGCCGCCAGCACGGTAAGCTGGGCAATCAGTTCCCAGTTAATATTCCCGATAAAACTTAAATCCATCTATCCTCCCGATTAACCTAATTTAGATGATGTCGTTAAAAATTGCCGATTAGATTTTACTGGCTAATTGACCAGTTTTTTTAATCAAATCAACAAAACTATACAAAATGTAATAAACTTGTCATTTATCCTGTGTCATCTATCCTTGCCTATCCGACAGACGAAAACCCGTTATCCTAGAGAAGCTTGGTAATCAATCGCTCTATGGTGAAACGCAATGGCAACTTGGCGTTGTGTAAAGCAATGTGGTGCATGCTGTTATCTTGACCCAACCGAACGCCCTGGATTAGAAACCTATCTGACACCAGAGGAGTTAGACCAGTATTTAAGCATGGTGGGGGAAGACGGCTGGTGTGTCAATTTTGATCATCAGACTCGTGAATGTCGCATTTATGCCCATCGCCCTCGCTTCTGTCGGGTGGAGGCGGATATCTTTCAGGAAATGTATGGGATTGAACCGGAGGAGTTAAACGACTTTGCGATCGATTGTTGTCGGGATCATATCAGTGATCTCTACGGCGATCGCAGTTTGGAGATGCTACGCTTTGACCGGGAAGTGGGGATGTAAGTAGGTGGGGACAATTAAGGTTAACGGTTGAGATTGTCCTTTGTCC
>NZ_JBKHHI010000396.1:0-6246 GCF_046539235.1 Coleofasciculus sp. | reverse complement strand
GGCTTCTTTGGCTTTAGCAAGGGTGGTGAATTGACTGTATGGCATTGTTGTCTTAAGTAGGTTGGTGGAAATAAACTCAACCTTATGAAGTTATGTTAACAAGCCTCAAACCCTTACAAATGACGAATGACGAATGACGAATGACGATCCCCACCGTTAACTTTAATTGTCCCCACCTACTTATCTGATCAAATCAATTCGCGCA
The DNA here is from genome assembly GCF_046539235.1 of Coleofasciculus sp. Taxonomy (GTDB): domain Bacteria; phylum Cyanobacteriota; class Cyanobacteriia; order Cyanobacteriales; family Coleofasciculaceae; genus Coleofasciculus. The sequence continues at coordinate 6,041 of NZ_JBKHHI010000396.1, read as the reverse complement.
TCAAAACCCAGGTAATCATTGCCATGCCATAAACTCATAGAATACCGACCCGTTGAAACTGGCATATCATCTCATATTAGCAGATGGAAGGTAGACTCGCGATCGCACGTTTCCCCCTTATCCCCTAACTTCTTCCCATTCCCAGGAAGACAGGGAAGCATCACTCCCAAGTCAGCCCCTGTCTATTTCCACCACCCGACTGACATAAGCAAAACTTTTAGTCTTTACGCTTACGTTTTAATCATTTAAAGTTAATCAAATTTAACACAGGCAGAAAACCTCAGGGGTCAATCCTGATTTGATCGGGGTTTGAGGTTGTAGTACAATGTTAACTTAATCCTGTATTGTGCTATTTTTATGGCAATTTTTCAACCTTAAACGCTTCAAACCCTTATAAATAGGTTGTTATTCTCCCCTATCGCTGCGGCAAAATTCCCACACCACAAACATCTTACATTACCCAATTTCATCGACTCAGACCGAGGCAAATTTGACAAAAAAGCTTTTTCATGCATCTGAAGTTTAATCAAAAAGGGACAACTGGGGGAAATGGGAATGCAACTCGACAGGAGTTAGAGGAAGTGCGATCGCATAAGACACAGATCAGCGAATCTCTGCTTAAGCCAACAAATTGAGGAACCAGTGACTGGATGGGAGGGAAGAAATAGGGCGCGATCGCACCGCGACTAAACCAAAATAATTCTCTTTATACAGTTGCGCGGTCTTCGCTTTAAATTGAGGACAGGGCGACCCGATCGCATTGAATAGAGTAGTGTTGTTAATTAAACCAAGCGGGTCGCCCCTACAAGAAGGAATTTGACAAAAGTACATTCAGTTATCCCTGTTTGACTGGTAGGGCATCACCGATCCTTTTAGGTCGGTGAGAATGTCAACGATGTCCTGCATCAGACGTTTTATCTCGATCAACGGTTAACCAATTGTTTCCGAAACACCAGCCATTTTTCCATAGCATCAGAATTAGAGTCTACCCCTTTCTGCAATAAAATCACCCCATCTTCAAACCCAATAATGCCATACTCCTGCTTTGCCGTTACCTGATCAATTAGTGATACTAGCGACTTCAAGAGTCCTCGTTCCTGATCAAAAGCTACCTGATACTGCTTTAACCGCCAAAGGTCAGCAATCATATAGTCTACATTAATAACCTCTTGCTGATCATTGCGTAACCTTAAATCAGGTAAGCGGATAATTTCACGGCGACTAGAGAGATGAGGAATAATATAAGTTGTCGCCGAAACACTGGTATCCGGTGGAATTTGGGCAACTAAAGGACGCATTTGTTGCACATGGTTCCACTGTTGGGGTAATGAGATATGTACCCACGGATCAAAGGAATCTGGTAGCATAAAATAAAACGCCCGATTTAACGCCGAAGCACTGGAGGTATAGGAAAAAATAAGCGTTAAAGTAATACAAAAAATCCAAAAATATCGAAACAGCGATCGCTTATATAAATCTTGATGCTTTGACCACCATAGAATCGTCCCATAAAACAACCCTGGCACCACCGTCATTGCATAGCGAATATTAATCGCCAGTACCGATTCTCCCTGACCTAAAAATAACTTAAGTAAGGGAAATCCAGCTATCATCCAAGACGCGGGTGAAATCGCTGGTATAAACGCCAACGGTAACCATTGCCCCAATAAATAATTCAATGTGCGACCAAAGGGTGTCACTAATTCCACCAACACCCGCCCAGGATTGCTAATCATTCCCCAGATAATCTCTAACGTAGACGCTTCATCCCCTGAAGCATATTGACCGAATCGTTCCATCATAAACCGCTGCGAAATATCCTCAGAGAATAACGGCATAACCAGATTCGTCAGCAGAATCATATAGCCAAAACTTAAGCTACAAACCGCTAACCCAATCCGGGGATATCGACGACTCAGAATTAGGTAGACTCCCACACCAAATAAGCCGATTCCCGCATCTTCGCGTACAGCTAAAAGTAACACAGATAATAGCCAAAACAGCCACCAGCAGCGTTTTTCCATCGCTAGCAGCAGTCCAAAAACAAATAGGGGAATCTGGGAAATATCGTGAAAATTCGATAACGTTGGACCAATAACCGCGTTAGCGCAGTAAAAGCTAACCGTAATCATCCCAGCTAAGGTTGGTTCTAAATACTCTCGTGCGAGAACATACAACACCAAACCCGCCGCTGTAACCAATGTTACTTGCAATACAGTTAACGTGGCAGGTGTAGGGAATAAAGCATACAGGGGTAACCAAAGTAACAACGCTGGCGTAAAATGTTGTCCTAAACGATGATAATCCACCCTGGGAACCTCCCCCTGATGAACGACATTCGCCGAAAGTTGGGAGGATAAGGAACTCTCAAAAAAACGTCCGTGCAGGTTATTCCAGAAGACTTGATTAAAAATACCTTGGTCGTAGGACGAGTAAAAAGTATAGTGTCGATGTAAGCCTAAAATTAAAGCAATACAAAAAAAAGCGAGTGTCGCCGTAATCGCTAACCTTGATAGAGATACCTGAGAAAATTTAAATCGCATCATAGTATGTCTGGCTGTATAATTCGTCTATCATACCCGTAGTTATTTCCCAGAGAACATTATCCTAACCAAGGACAAAGAACAAAGGACAAAGGACTACTTAATTTTGCTACCATAGCGGGAGTCCCCTTGCTGATTGTAAGATGATCAAGAGAATTTCCTTAAGCTTAGGCTTGTTGAGTGGCATCCTATTCACCGGCAATCCCGTTAATGCTGATATACCCCTAACTCCAGTCTCCACTGCATCCCCAACCGTTCCCCAAACCCTTTCCCAAGCCTCCACCTCTGCTAATGTCAAGCTGTTACTAGAAGACTTGCCAGAGGGGTTTCAGGAACTTCCCCCCGAATTAACCGCCTCACTTGCCTCTCAATTTAGACTCCTAACCCAGCAATTCCAGGAAGCCAACCTGAACCCAGAAAATTTATTCGCCTTTGTCAATCCCGAAAGCTTCCAAATTGTTCTAGGATTTACCAGTCCCCTGTCTAGCGAACAAGATTGGGTAAACTTTGATACCAATGTACAGCAGTTACAACAACCCGAAATTCAACAGTTACTGGTTAGCCAACTGAAGCAAAGATTGCAAGGGATGGGAGAAATTAACGTTTTGGAATACCAACCCCTCCCAGAATTGAATAACTTTGCAGATACCTCAACAGGTTTTACCCTAGGCATCGATATGGAAGGAACACCCCTACAATTAGATATGGCAACCTTTCGTCGAGGTGGAATGGTTGCATTCACTGGGGTGATGTATCTGAATGGACAAATGCCATTAATTCAAGTTGGCGATGTTGCCCAAAAGCTTGATAGTCGTATTGTCCGAGTTTCGGCGCAATCCTATCCTGCTAGTTTAGCCAACTATCATTTTTAAAGCCACGGTTAGGACAATAAAATTGGGTGAAAAGGCAACAGGCAACAGGCAACAGGCAACAGGGGAATGTCCTCACATATCCCGGTAGTGCTATATTCGACCAAGTCGCAAACCTTTATATTGTTTTAGACAAAATCTCCCGGTAGCTACCAATAGCTTACCGGGAGAGACTCAGCATTTTCTGTTTGATTTCTATTTTAGGTGCAATGACACCAACCAAAAATCCGTAAAATTCAGGAATTTATTATCTTTGGTTTCCAGAAATCGTCAAAACTACGGGTTGACAAACGGTTATAGCAATGCTATGCAGGAATACTTAAATAACTCTTTAACAAAGGACAAAGGACAAATCACCCTTACCGCTCAAAACTGTAGATTTTTTGCGTGGTTAAATGCTCAAATACACAGGAGGGACACTGACTCAGTGAAAACATTTGCCGATCAAGCTGAACTTGTAAACTAATCAGAGGATCGACACCAGTAGACACTAGAAACTCTAGGCGTCCCAGTTGCGACCAGGTACTGAGTGTATCAAGAATTTTCGCGATCGCAATTGAGTAGGGATGATGGCTATCCTTATACCAGTCAGGTTCTGCCAGGTTAGCTTGATCAAAGCCCAGATGAACAATTAAAGACGGTTTCCCAAATAGTGCGATCGCCACAGGACGGGCTTCTTCCTGTAACAATAGGTTATGGCTTGCTGCTAAATGTCGCAGTTTTTCCAGTCGTTCATACCGTTCCGTCACCGGTTGCGGCGCATCTAACCACTGAATTCCCACAGTAACTAAATAAGTCTGCAGCAACAGATGCCCTAATTTCTGTGCCTTGGTGGCTAAATAGATCGAATTATAGTCATTCGCTTCAATCAGCAGGGGAACCCGATCAACCACCTCAATCCCATATCCCCTTAATCCAGCAATCTTACGCGGATTATTGGTAATCAGGCGAATTTTTTTGACGCCAATATCATTAAGCATCTGCGCTCCCATCCCATAGTTACGCAGATCCGCCGGAAATCCCAAGCGTTCATTCGCTTCCACCGTATCCAGTCCCATATCCTGGAGGGAATAGGCTTTCAGCTTATTCACCAAACCAATTCCCCGTCCCTCTTGGCGCAAATACACCAGTACCCCTTGACCCGCCGCCTCAATCATTTTTAACGCGGCTTCGAGTTGCTGGCGACAATCACAGCGTAGGGAACCCAAAGCATCTCCCGTGAGACATTCCGAGTGCATCCGTACCATCACAGGTTGGTCTGGGAACTTTTCCGGATCTCCCTTGACAATTGCCACATGTTCTGTATTGTCCAAGGTATTACGATAGCCATAAATTTTAAACGTGCCAAACTCTGTCGGCAATTTAGCCACCGTTTCCCGGTAGACGAAGCGATCGTGTTGCAGGCGATAACTAATTAAATCGGCGATGCTAATTAGTTTGAGATTATGCTGCTTGGCATACTGAATCAACTGCGGCAAACGAGCCATCGACCCATCGGGATTTTGGATCTCACAGATCACCCCGGCTGGGTATAAACCTGCCAATCGCGGTAAATCCACCGCCGCTTCCGTATGACCCGCCCGCTTAAGGACACCTCCTTCTCTAGCGCGGATCGGGAAAATATGACCCGGACGACGTAAATCACAAGGTTTAGTCTGGGGGTTAATCGCAATTTGGATAGTTCGCGCCCGGTCTTCTGCCGAGATCCCGGTTGTCACCCCCAAATGGGATGCCGCATCAATACTAATGGTGAAAGCCGTTTGATTACTATCGGTATTTTTGGTAACCATTAACGGCAAATCGAGGGCATCGAGGCGTTCTCCTATCAGCGCCAGACAAATCAAGCCCCTTGCTTCCACTGCCATGAAATTAATCATATCTGGTGTAGCAAATTGGGCGGCGCAAATTACGTCCCCTTCGTTTTCTCGGTTTTCATCGTCAACCACCACCAAAGCGCGACCGGCTTTGAGATCGGCTAGGGCTTCATCTATCGAGTTGAATTCAAACAAAACAGTTTCAGGCGATTCCACGTCAAAAGCGCGAGTGCTAGACCGTTACATAAAACTTACACAAATCTACCCACAAGTGGTAAGATATGCCGTTTACTTCCTGCTTGATTCTGGCGATGTCGGCATCCTCCAGTCCACAGGCTATTACCACCTAACTGGCGGCTGTCTCTAAATTCAGGGAGGCGTTAAAGACTCGGTCAATTTCCAACCCTTAAAATTTCTAGAGTAAGTTACTTTTCGATTGTATCCCGTTTATCTGGGTAGAGAATTCACAGATGCAAGAGTTCCCCAGCTTCCAGATGTTCCACGGTCACGTCTCTACTCCCCCCTCTCTTTCATCTGTGACTGCTTCAATGCGGCTTTCGCTTGCTGCCAAAGCTGTTCTAATTCATCCAGGGTATACTCAGACAAGGAACGAGTTGCGATCGATTCCATCCCCGATAGACGCTGGATAAACCGTTGGTTGGTGTCTTGCAGCGCTGTGGCTGGGTCAAGATCATACCAACGGGCGACATTAATTAGTGTAAACAATAAGTCCCCCAGTTCTGAGAGCTGCTCATCTTTCCCTTCCTGGTCAATTGCCTGATGGAATTCGGCTAATTCTTCGGCAAATTTTGCCC
>NZ_JBKHHI010000395.1:0-6249 GCF_046539235.1 Coleofasciculus sp. | reverse complement strand
CGATTGAGCTTATTTCATCGACTATCCAATTGAGGCGGATTCCTGTTCCCCCCTTCAAAAGCTATGCATTGTTCGGAGTTGGGGTTAGGGGATGAGGGGGAAATGTTGAGGAGTAGATAGACACGGTTTAAAACCTTGCCAGCATTGGTTTTCTACCTTAAGTTGACACCAATGCACGTCGGTGCGCCCCTACGGTGATCACCGTTCATTGATCTAATACCTCTAGTACCGCCTTGGGTGATAACTTATCTTTAAACCAAATAATTTGGGCAGGCACACGTTCCAGCTTAACCCCGGCTTTATCCAAATTAAGTCGCTCAGAAATTGCCAAAATTAAATTATCACAAGCCGCCCGCCGGACTTGAGAAAATTTCTTTTGCAGATAGTCGGGACGCCAAAACCCAACAATTTCTAACAACATATCTCGCCCATCGGGATGCACCAGACGAAAATCGGGAATCATCACACTCCCCGGAATCGGAATCAGATCCACTTCTCGTTCCAGTATCCAGTCCGTTTTCAGCGCGTCCCAACGGTTGGCAAAAGATGCCTCAATCATACTGTCATAAGGCTTGCCAGGGGGATAATGAGTGACCAACCCACACTTATCGTTGAGACTAAATCGTCCAGTTTTCCAGGTTCCCGTGTAGGGATCACGCATTTGTAAAGTGGCTTTGAGATTCCAACGAGTAACATGGAGTAGAGCCGGAATCAGTTTCGCGATCGCCAGTCCATAGCGGGTACTGGTTTTAAATAAACTGGCAGGTCCATCTATAGTAATCGTAAACCCGTGATCCGCATCGCCTTCGATATAGGTCATTAAGCCAAATAACTTTAAATAACGAAACAGTAATTTATATTCCCCCGGTACATTCCGATGAGCATTGAGAATCATCTCAGAGGCTTTGTAGAAAATCCCCTGGACTTGAGATAAGTTGTAACGGTACAGCAAGGCTTCCGGCGCGGGATCATCAAACTGGGTGAGAATCCGATTTTCTGGCAAATCCGCATAAAGCCCCGTGCGAATTTGCGAAGGTAGCACTTCTTGGTGTAATTCTTGAGTAAGCGTACTACTCAAGGTTTCCAGAGTCGCTTCCGTAGCGGCGCGACAGGGGAGGGATTGAGCAGATAGGGTAAAGACTCGTTGTCGCAGTTCTTTCGGTTCCAAGGGGCTAACAATTTCAAAGGTACTGAAGTTATTTTTGAGCAGATGCGCCAGTCCCCGTTTAAGGCGATAATCAGGACTATCTCCTTCTAGTTCAGAAAGCTGGCGATTCAGTTCACCTTGGGTATGACCCACCGCCTCCCGAAAACAGGTGATCAAATCCGTGGCGATATCACAGGTGCGTGGGTTAATCGGCAACCGCTTGGGGATGATTTCTTCTCCATTTTGTCGATAAATTAGCAGTGGTGTGGGTAACATGAGTTATTTGTCTTATGTCAGTGGTCATCAGTCTTATGTCATTGATTATTAGTCACCACTTCACTATCCGTTACATAATTTCCAGATAAAACTATGAGTACAACATTATCGATGCGGCAGAAACCTGCCCATACTATCTACAGAGTGTTAGAGTGCAGACCTGATAGCTATAGAGATTGGTTAAATCAAGGGCATGGATTGCGCGATGAAGGGCGCTATGAAGATGCCCTGACCAGTTATAATCGGGCTTTAGACTACAAGTCCCATGATTTTTGGGCGCTGTACTGGCGAGCTGATGTTTTAGATGCATTGGGACATTACTCGGAAGCGTTAAGCAGTTATGACCAAGCTTTAGCCGAAAAGCCCACCGATTACTGGAGTTGGTGTCAACGCGCCAAGGTACTGCGAGAATTACAACGTTACGAAGACGCGATCGCGAGTTACGATCAAGCCCTGGATACTCGACCTGATGACTATTGGGCTTGGTACAATCGGGGACGGGTCGCCCTAGAAGATTTGGATTGGTACAAGGAAGCGATTATCTCCTTTGAGGAAGCCCTAAAGCTGCGACCAACGGATTACTGGAGTTGGTATCGCTTAGGTGACGCCCTGCGACATTTGGCGCGGTATGGAGAAGCAATTGCCAGTTACGAAAAAGCCTTAGAAACCCAACCCGATGACTATTGGGCGTGGTATCGACGGGGAGATTCCCTGCGACGTTGGGGACGCTTAGAAGAGGCTTTGGCTAGCTATGATCGAGGGTTGGAGATCAAACCCACTGATCCCTGGAGTTGGTATCAGCGAGGAGAACTGCTGCGGAAACTGGGTCGATATCCCGAAGCTGTGGCGAGTTATGACCAAGTATTAGCCTCTGATCCAGAAGACGAATACGCCTGGTACAACCAAGCCTGTTGCTATGCCTTACTGGGAAATCAGGAGGGTGCGATCGCGAGTTTACAAGCCGCAATTCGTCTTAATCCCAGCGAATATCTCACCTTAGCCAAAACCGACTCAGATTTTGACAATCTACGGGGAAATAAGTCCTTTGAAGCTTTGCTCAACGGTAATAAGCTGTTCGGCATTTAAACCTTAATGTCAAGAATTGCTCTCATCCTTGGATTTAGTGCGTTTAGCGAAGCCATGCCGCAGGCTTTGCATCTTGCTCGCTACTAATTTGTTAACGGAATTCAGACTGGCAAAAACCCTTCAATCCCTTAAAAACCCTTCAATCCCTTGTTCCTGTTCCATGTTCCCTATTCTTACCATCTCAACCATCATGTTTTTGTGATAATCTAGTGAAGTCTAGTCCTTCTATGTGCCCAGCGATCTCTCACGCTTGGGTTTCCTCAACTCTAGAAGGCTATTCCATCTCTACATACTTCCCTACAGGGGCGGGTTTAGTACAGTTATCGGTTTTTTCCAAAACGTTATCGGTAAAACCCGCCCCTAGAGACCTAACTGGAAATGTAGAGACGTACCATGCTACGTCTCTACACGTTCAACAAATGACGTTCTTGTCCGCAACAACCAGAAAGTAAAGGTTGTTGCGGCAAAAACTGGGAACAGTTACTCAAAAACAGGTGCTGCTTCCTTCACTTCACGGGGCGCATTGGGAAACTTCTTAAAGTTTTCCACAAATCGTTTCGCCAAATCCTTCGCTTGTGTCTCGTAGGCTTGGGGATCACTCCAGGTATTTTGGGGATTGAGAATGCTGCTGTCAACACCGGGAACTGATTTTGGCACTAAGATTTTGAAGATGGGATGGTGATAGTATTGCACCTGTTCCAACTCTCCACTTAACGCCGCCGCAACCATGGCGCGACTGTCTTGAATCCGGATACGTGTGCCAACGCCGTAAGGTCCACCTGTCCACCCAGTATTGACTAAATAGACATTGGCATCATATTTCACCAGTCGTTCAAATAACATCTCGCCGTAGAGGGTTGGCGACAGGGGAAGGAACGGTTGACCGAAACAAGCGGAAAATGTGGCTTGGGGTTCCGTAATTCCCCGTTCTGTACCCGCTAGTTTGCTGGTGTAACCCGACATGAAGTGGAAAATTGCCTGATTATTGGTCAGCTTAGTAATCGGGGGTAACACACCAAAAGCATCTGCGGTGAGAAAAATCACGGTTCCAGGATGACCACCGATACCCGGAATTACACAATTGGGAATATAATCGACTGGATAAGCGACTCGTGTATTCTCAGTCAGGCGACCATCATCATAGTTGGGAACGCGGGTTTCTGGGTCAAGCATCACATTTTCCATCAGTGACCCGAAGCGAATCGCTGACCAAATTTGGGGTTCATTCGTCCGCGACAGCCGAATGGTTTTGGCGTAACAACCTCCTTCAAAGTTAAAGATACCCCGTTCCGACCATCCATGTTCGTCATCCCCAATTAGATGCCGGGTAGGATCAGCGGATAAGGTGGTTTTCCCTGTCCCTGAAAGCCCAAAGAATAAGGCGGTGTTCCCTTTTTTATCCATGTTGGCGGAACAATGCATGGGCAGAACATCGCGCTTCGTCATCAGATAATTCATGAATGAGAATGCCGATTTTTTGATTTCACCGGCATAGCGCGAACCGCCAATTAAAACCAGTCGTTTGGCAAAGCTGACGACAATAAAGGCTTCACTATGTATCCCATTAATCTCTGGGTCTCCCTGTAAACCAGGAATGGCAATGATGGTTAATTCGCGGTTATGGGAATTCAGTTCCTCTGGAGTCGGGCGGAGGAACATTTGATGAGCAAACAAATTTTGCGAGGCGAGTTCGTTAATAACTCGTACACCCAGGCGGTATTGCGGATCAACACCGACATATCCATCAAAGATAAACAGATCTCTGCCTTGCAAATAAGCCAACATCTGTTTATAGAGTAAGTCAAATTTTTCCGGTGAGATGGGAACGTTGACTTTATTCCAGTTCACTTCCTCATGTAGCCCTGGCTCATCAACGATGAATTTATCCGCGGGAGAACGTCCAGTGTATTTGCCTGTTTCTACACAAAGAGCGCCATTGGCAGCGAGAACGCCTTCATGCCGTTTTAGGGATTCTTCAATAAGCTGGGGAACCGGGAGATTGTGATACAGATGACCAAGGTTCCTTAATCCCAGAGATTCTAGTCCATAACTCTCATCATTCATCTGGGTATTGACTTCAGATAATGTCTGATAGACGTGGTTCAAGGTTTTAAGTTCGGATTCCAATTCGTAAGTATTTTCGTTCATATCAGCCCCTTCTACACTCTATAAGCGTAAACTTGCGTTTGCCATAAGAAATATTTCCTAGGTTTATTTGTATCAGAAAAATCGTGTTGTATTTTACTAATTCACAATTATTTAAATTAGTTAATGTTTTTTGTTTATTTTTTGTAAATAGAAATGAGCCTCAGCCTTCTTATTGCTTAAGCTCTAAAATTTGTCAAGCTTAAATGGTGCAGATGTCAACGTTTAATGACAATTTAGCTTGGCTAATTATCGGGAATATATTATGCTGACAAAAAGTATAATACACTATTTTCGGAACAGATCAATGTTCCTGGGTTTATCATGGTTGATAAACTTAACGGCAACGACGCTATCGCCATTGAACAACGGCTCGACCCAAAATCTTCCCAAATGGTAACATTTGCTACTTATAAGTAGGTGAGGACAATTAAAGTTAACGGCGTAAATCGTCATTAGTCATTGGTCATTGGTCATTTGTAAGGGTTTGAGGAACATTCACAGAACTTAACATAGTTCGGTTTATTTCCACCGACCTACTTACCTCCCTTTTATGACGAGGGGCGAGTTTTGCTGAGAGGTAATGATATAATAGCCAGATAGTTCTGATCATGGCTTGAATTATTGATTATCTAAAGATACAAATAGATTCTGGCTCTACAGGACAGTTTAATTCAGCAAGTGGATTACCCATTAGGGATAGTACAGAAAGATTGTTCAATCCAGATAGGGAACTTACATCTGTTATTTGATTATTCCGGAGATTGAGGTAAGAAAGATTGGTGAGTTCGGCGATAGGGCTGATGTCTGTTATTTGATTATCACGGAGATTGAGGGAAGAGAGATTGGTAAATCTGGAGAGGGAATCTATATCTGTTATTTGATTACCACTGAGGTTTAGTTTAGAAAGATTGGTGAGTCCGGAGGAAAAGTTTAGATCGGTTATTTGATTCTCACTGATGTCAAGTACAGAAAGATTGGCAAGTCCGGAAAGAGAGCTTATATCTCTTATTTGATTATCCCAGAGGTAGAGTTCAGAAAGATTTGGAAGTCCAGCGAGAGGACTTATATCTCTTATTTGATTCTCACTGAGATCAAGTTCAGCAAGATTGGCAAGTCCGGAAAGAGAGCTTAGATCCCTTATTTGATTACCCCGGAGATCGAGTTCAGCAAGATTGGTAAGTCCGGCGAGGGGGCTTAGATCTCTTATTTTATTCTCACTGAGATCGAGTTCAGCAAGATTGCTGAGTCCGGATAGAGGACTGATGTTTGTTATTTTATTGAAACTTAGGTCAAGTTCAGCAAGATTGGTGAGTCCGGATAGGGGGCTGATATCTGTTATTTGATTACCACCCAGGTCAAGTTCAGAAAGATTAGTGAGTACAGAGAGAGGGCTGATATCTCTTATTTTATTACTGCCCAGGTCAAGTTCAGCAAGATTGGTGAGTCCGGAGAGAGGGCTGATATCTATTACTTGATTACCACCCAGGTCAAGTTCAGAAAGATTAGTGAGTACAGATAGGGGACTGATATCTATTACTTGATTACCACCCAGGTCAAGTTCAGAAAGATTAGTGAGTACAGAGAGAGGGCTG
>NZ_JBKHHI010000394.1:0-6255 GCF_046539235.1 Coleofasciculus sp. | reverse complement strand
AAGGACAAAGGACAAAGGACAAAGGACAAAGGACAAAGGACAAAGGACAAAGGACAAAGGACGGACAAAAGTAATGAATAAACTGTTGCCAGGTTTCTCCGAAGGGTTCCCTGTAGCGCTAAGAGTATGGTTAGTGTTTTTGCTATGTCTGTTTTTACTTGGATACTCAGTTCCCTTCAGTATCGTGGTGGGTGCTGTTGGGGGAATTGCTGGCGGCTGGGTTGTGGCTTGGTGGAAGAGTAAAGATGAACCAGAGAAAGCATCCTCTGAACCCCAAGATGAGCCAGAGGAAACCCCCGTCAAGTTAAGTGGATTAACCTTAGCGAAACAGCGTCGAGATGCTAGAGCGAGGAAGCGTTCCCAGAAAAGCTCCATTCCATTGACGGGATTATTCAACCGAAGTAAGTAGTGAGGGCTTCAGCCCTCTCCAGCTCGGAGAACTAAAGTTCTCACTACAAACAAAGCCCTATTTTAAGTGGGTCAAGCCACTACGTCGTAAATTCAGATGCCACAATCATAGAACCAATTCCTTTATTGGTAAAAATTTCTAAAAGTAGAGCGTGGGGAATTCGACCATCAATAATATGAGCCGCCCGTACCCCCTGAGCCAGCGATCGCACACAACAGTTGACCTTAGGTATCATACCGCCAGCCACAACACCCGATACCATTAACTCTCGTGCTTGTTGGATATCCAGCTTAGCCATGAGAGTGGAGGGGTCTTGGTAATCCTGTAAAATTCCCGGCGTATCGGTGAGCAAAATTAACTTTTCTGCTCCCAAAGCGGCAGCAATTTCGCCAGCCACGGTATCGGCATTGATATTATAGGCTTGACCTGTCTCATCAGCAGAAACACTTGACACAACTGGAATGTAGCCACTTTTGACCAAGGAATCCACCAGTTTAATATCCACACTGCTGACTTCTCCAACAAAGCCAATCCCCTTGCGCCCTTCGGGACGGGCTTTGATTAAATTTCCGTCTTTACCGCAAAGTCCCACGGCTAAACCCCCAGCCCGGTTAATTAGAGAGACTAACTCTTTATTAACTCGACCCACGAGAACCATCTCCACAACATCCATTGTGGGTGCATCTGTTACCCGCAACCCATCCTTAAATTGGGGTTCAATCCCCAGCTTATCCAACCAGCTATTAATTTCTGGACCACCGCCGTGAACCACGACGGGACGAACGCCGACACAGGATAAGAAGACAACATCCCGAATAACTTTATCTTTGAGGCTGCTATCCTTCATCGCCGCCCCCCCATACTTAACCACAACCGTCCTCCCAGCAAACTGCTGGATGTAAGGTAGAGCTTCACTGAGTATCTGCACACGGGTTGCTTCGGCTTCCCGGATTAAATCGTGATCGTTTTCTTGTACCATCGACAGGAACTGGAAGACCAATAAGATATCCCAAGCAGTTTAGATCATTTTTTTATCAATATCTCCCCCTGCTTCCAGACGTGCCATGGCACGTCTCTACATTGCTCCCCCATCTCCCCCAGCTCCCATCTTCGCCAAAATCCCCCATGGGATAGAGGTCATAGTTACTCCTGAGAAGGATGCGATCGCAGCTAGATTGCCTTTGTAATGAAGGGTGGAAGCATTAACTTCTAAGAGTTGCTGATTATTGAGAGAGGACATTCATACATGTTTATTAAACACTATCGTAAAAGCTTACCTGCCAGTGCGATCGCCTTAGCGCTAATGGCGGTGCTACTTCCCTCCTGCGCCGACACCACCCAAGACGTTGTCACCCCAAGACAAGAGGAAGGAAACGTGACAGCGGAGGATGTCGAGGAGAACACCGAACAACTCATCGGTCAAACCGTGACAATCAGAGGCGAAGTGAGACAGGTTCTGGATAATGTCAGCTTTACCATCTCAGAGGATGAGTTTTTTGGTGATGAAATTATCGTGGTCAATACCTCAGGCGAACCCTTTATGCTGCCAGAAGATGACGATGTTGAAGTCCAAGTCATTGGTGAAGTTCGGCAGTTTAATATGGTAGAGTTTGAGGAAGAATTCGACTTAGACTTGCAAGTCGATACAGACTACGAAAACAAACCCGCGATTGTGGCTGAATCACTGGCACTTGCCCCTGAACCTGGAGAAATTACCCAAAATCCTAGCCAATTCTACAATCGAACCGTGGCTGTAGAGGGTGAAGTGGAAGAGATTATGAGTAACAATACCTTTACTCTCGATGAAGATCAGTTAGTGGGTGGCGGTGATTTGTTAGTCTTCACTTTAGTCGCACCGGAGAGAACCATGGTTGAAGGTGAAGATGTTTTCGTGACCGGTGAGATACGTCCCTTTGTCTCGGCTGAATTTGAGCGGGATTATGATTTAACCTGGGATCTGGATGTCCAACGCCAACTGGAAGCCGAATACGAGAATCAGCCTGCATTCATCGCTAAATCAATCTATCCCTCTGCTCAATAATAGTTAGTCGGGTAGCATTGGTTATCTCAAGGGATGAGTAATGAAGCTAACAGCTATGTCCTTATCAGCCTTAATAGGCTCTATCAAAGGGTAACTTCAGTTTAAGCAATTGTGCCGCAAACAAGACTCAGTTCGTTAGCTTTACTTTTACCTGTCCCTTGTTTTTCAACCCTGATATAGCAACCGCCATAGCGGTTAGGGCACATCATTTAGTTCCAGACGTTCCGCCGGAACGTCTGGAACAACAATTTGTTTGTCCTAATCGATGGTCAGGTAACGTGTCACACTAGAAGTAGCGATTCCGGAAAATCGAGAGGAAGCTTGGGCTATGACAATCTCCACTGAGAAAAAAGTTTGGACAGATGAGGAATTTATGGAAATGTCCAAAGATGGGCATTGTTATGAGTTAGTAAACGGGGAGCTTGTGAATAGGGGCAATTCAGGGATGGAGCATGGCGGAATTGGCTCATTTCTGGGGGGGCTTCTGGCAATCTATGTTCGGCAACACAAATTGGGAACGGTTTGTGATTCTAGTACAGCGTTTACCTTAAAGAACGGCAACAAGCGATCGCCTGACGTCTCTTTTGTCTCTAAAGAACGGCTCAAGGGTTTAAAGCGTCCCCCTCGTGGGTTCTTTCAAGGTTCTCCTGATCTGGCGGTGGAAATTCTCTCTCCCAACAACACCGTTGAAGAAATCCACGACAAGATTGTGGAATATTTTGACAACGATACTCGCTTAGTTTGGGTGATTCATCCCGATGAAAAATATGTTCTGGTTTACCATTCGCCCGAACCCGATCGCTTACTTCGTCCTCAAGACGCGCTAGAGGGTGACGCGATCGTTCCTGGCTTTTCTATGTCGGTTGCTGAACTGTTTGAAGAGTGGGATTTTTAGCGATCGCTCAATTTTGATTTTCTACATAGAACTTAGGTCTTTTTATGAAAAAGAGAACTTTTGGCTATGTTAGTTATTCCCCAAAAAGCAACTCTCCCGTAACTAATGTGATAAGTTTTTAGGAATCACATCAATTACGGGAGAGCCTAGATTTTCAGTTCAATCCATCACCTCAAAGGACTGCACTTGTAGGACTGGACCAATCATTGCTGTGGTCATTACATCCTCTCGCACCTCTCCTTGCACCTTCACATTTAGGTTAGATTGCTGTAACTCATCGGGGGCATCCTGAAGTTCATAGGTTTCTCCAGACTCAGCCACTAATGCCCAAGTCCCAACGCCAATATCCTTGTGTTCGATTTTGCCAGTAACCGTAATGCTCATGCCAATTTCCCCTCTTCTTTAGAGGCAAAATAGGCAAGTCCAAAGCAGAGGAGAGCATTCGTCATTAAGAATAGACGCGCCCCAATGCCACTACCTAACCACAGAACACTGGGAGACATTACCGCACTTACCGCCAAACAACTGGCAACACCCAAGGCTGAACCAATCGCCACCCATTTCCATTGGGGATGTCCTAGGAACAATGCGACTAATATAAAGGGAATCAGCACGCTGGCAAAAATGGGATTTAATAACCCACTGCCTTGAATCGCTGTACCCAATTCTGGAATCGAACTGCCCATGACTCGTAGGGGCCAATGAGGTAAGTCAAAGATATAGAAGCCGCGCAGGAAGAATAATCCTGAACTTCCAGCCACTAATCCTGTGGTCAAACTCCAGCCAAAAGACAAATAAGTTCGTAAGAACCACGCCAAGAGGTAGGAACCCAGAACCATGAGAACTTTCGGCAACAGCGCCACCGCACCGCCATCAATCCAGAAGCGGAGATTCAGATACCCGTTATCGCGCAACCAACGGAAGAAATCGCGGAAGGTAATTTGTCCCTTCGTCGCCAATTTCACCGCACCCGCCGCATCTAATTGTCCCGCGCCAAAGTGGTTGAGGGGATCATCTTCAACCTGGCGACTGGATTGTTGGAGAACGCTGAAAATTTCATCGGGATCATTAATCCCACTCGCTTTCACCAAAGCTGCTACCCCAGCAACGTGGGGGGCTGCCATACTGGTTCCCTGAAAGCCGGAAAAAATGGGATTTTTGGTTTTGGGATTAATGGTTTCTTGGACAATCTTACCCGCTTCACTTCCACCAGGGGCAGAAATGTCAACCCCTGCACCGTAGTTGGAATAGGGGGCTTTTACGCCAGCCGAATCCACAGCGGCAACACCGAGAACATGGGGATAGCGGGCGGGATAGGAGGCGGAATTTTGATTGGCATTTCCTGCTGCTGCGATAATCGCCACACCTTTGTTATAGGCATAGTCGATCGCTTCTTGCATCAGTTGACTTTCACCGCCACCGCCCAAGCTCATGTTGATCACATCCGCGCCATTATCGGCAGCAAGTTTAATCGCTTCCGCGATATCGGAAATCGTACCACCACCACCTGCACTCAATACTTTTAAGGGCATGAGACTGGCTTCGTAGGCTACACCAGCCACCCCATAACTATTATTGGTGGATTGGGCAATGGTTCCAGCAACGTGAGTCCCGTGACCATTATCATCAAAGGCGTCAACTCTATCGTTTACGAAGTCGTACCCTTCGACCAGTTTGGTATCTTTGAGATCAGGAACTGGACTAATCCCGGTATCAATCACCGCGACTGTAATCCCACTTCCCCGTGTCTCATCCCATGCGGCTTCCACATTAATGCTGCGGAGATTCCATTGCTGGCTATAGTTGGGGTCGTTGGGAACAAAAAACGTGCTGTAGATGTAGTTGGGTTCAATATATTCCGTGTCCTTTGCCAGTTCTGAGCGTTTGAGCTGACGCAGGAGTTGTTTATCGCCCTCCAAAATGTAAATATTGTCAACGTCAGAGAATTCGCTATTGAGTCGCGGCGTCACACCGTATTTTTGTGCGATCGCGTCCACCTGGGCACTAATCTCTGTAGCGGGAATATCTTCCCGGAAATCCAGTACAATTGAGCCAAATTCCCCCTGATTTGCCAACCCTTTAAAGTTGAACAGGGCAAAACCTAGACCAATCACAAACAAACACAGTAACAAAAACTTTTTCATTGGCAACCATCCGTCTATCGTGCCAGTTTAACCTCTACGATAGCTTATTTGTTATTTGTCATTCGTCAGGGAACAGGATAGTGTAGAGACGTAGCATGCTACGTCTCTACACCCCCATCATCCCATCACCCGCCACCTTGGTAGAACAGCTCCAGAAAGCGGAAAAATTTCTCACATAAGTTAGGATCGCGTGCGCCGGCTTCCATCTCCTTGGTAATCTCCTCTATGGCTTGCATCCAGTAGGGGCGATCGCTTGAGGGTTCGTTCCGGGTGCGATGGAGTCGCTTACTGATAATGGCATCGGCAATATTGACAAGCTGGAAAACTTGAACAATAAACGGAATTTCATCACCCTTGAGTCCTTTAGGATAGCCGGTGCCATTGAGTCGTTCTTGATGAGACAAGACAAGAGGGACAAATTCTTTCAACCCCGGAAGCTGCTTGCAGATCAAAGCAGATACTTCCGGATACTCGCGAATTTTTACCCAATCCTGTTCGCTTAAGGAACCGGGATTGAGTAAAATCGAGTCGGGAATGCTAAGTTTGCCTAAGCCATGACAGTAACTCAGGAAAACAAGTTGGCGCAGTTGGGTTTTGTCTAGTTTCAGCCATCGCCCAAAATGTAAGCACATCGTTCGTAGACGATAGCAACGTAAGCCAGCCGTGACGTTTCGAGCCAGCTGGATTTGTTCAAGAAAATTTAAGATATCGGCGTCGCCGGGGCGAAGCATTCTACTTCAGAATGAGTTTAGGTTACTTTTATTGT
>NZ_JBKHHI010000393.1:0-6261 GCF_046539235.1 Coleofasciculus sp. | reverse complement strand
TTGTTGGGTTGGTTGCGGTGGTGAGGGCGGGTTTTGTTGAGGGGTTGGGGGTTGATGTTGTTGAGTTAGCGTCTAAACCCGCCCCTACAGCAGATGGGTTAGGCGGGGAATTGGGATTGACATTTGGCACGTTTTGGGTTTCGGGATTTTCCCCCAAATCGGCAACCTCTCGCCAATCATAGCCGAGTTTATTACAGAGTTCGAGAAAGTTTAAGTGGTCAACGGGTTTACCGTTGAGAAAGTTCCATGCGGTGTTTTTCGATACGCCTACGGCTTCGGCTAAGTCAATCTGACGCGGGAAGCCATTGCGCCTGAGTGCTTGTTTCAGCTTGGGGATATAGTCGGGATGAACCTTTGTACCTCTGGACATGCGCGATCGCACAATCTTTTTCTCAGTATACCAATAGCAATCATCCTGCCTAAGACTAACTTGGGACTAACTTGGGACAAAGGGGTTAACCAGTGGGTTAGGATTGGGATTAAACCTGGGATTCGAGGGTGTTTGATGGAAGAGTAAAGCATTCAACCCGATTGTGATGAACAGGAAGCATTCTGAACTTTTGCTAAAAACCTTGGAAGTGAGTACATTTGTCGTTACTCTGTATACCTATTCAGCTTTTGTAGGAATTGCGGCGGCGGGTTTAGCGATTTATTGTTTACTTCAGCAAGCGCGGGAGGAGGGGTAGTATTGTGTTTGATAATGTAGGGTGGGACATTTCAGGATTCATAGTTTATATGTGCCTATCCAGTGAGTAAGGCATTGATAATCGTTGCTAGTTTCTTCAAGTTCACAGGTTTAGTCATATAATATGATACACCTGCGGCTAAACATTTTTCGCGATCGCCTGACATGGCTAGCGCCGTTATCGCAATAATTGGAATGTTGGCAGTACGAGGGTTAGCGCGAATCTGTTGGGTGGCACTTAACCCATCCAGTTCTGGCATCTGAATGTCCATTAAAATTAAATCAGGCTTGCGCCGTTGGCTGAGTTGTACGGCTTCTTTGCCATCTTTTGCCATGATCATTTCATACCCGATTCCCTGTAAATAATCGGCTAAGGTTTGGGTGTTGGCTTCGTTGTCTTCAGCCAATAAAATTAAGGGAGTTGTTCGCGGTAAATTTGTATCTTCGATGTCTGATACACTACACCCTAGCGTCGCATTTTCTGCGGGGTAACTGATGGAATGATTCGCTGGATGAGAACGCCAAGGTAGTCTCACGGTAAAACAACTCCCTTTTCCCAATTCACTTTCGACTGTTACCCATCCCCCATGTAATTCCACAATTCGCCGGACTAATGCTAATCCTAACCCTGTTCCCTGATGATGCCGGGATAAACTACTATCAATTTGGACGAAAGATTGAAAGAGTTTCTCCAGATGTTCTTTAGCAATGCCAATTCCCGTATCACTAACACTAATATAGAGAATATCTCCTGGGAATGTAGAGACGTAGCATGCTACGTCTCTACATTCCGTATCCTTATAAATTTCCACCGTAATTTGTCCCCCTTCTGGGGTGAACTTCACCGCGTTACTTAATAAGTTAATTAAGACTTGCTGTAAGCGTCGTTCATCGCCCAGAATCGTTCCTAATCCTTCTGCAATATTCCCCGTCAACGTAATGTTTTTATCTAAGGCTAGAGGTTTAATCAAGGATAAACTCGCATCACACAGTTGGCTAATACTAACAGGTGTCAGATTTAACTCCAATTTCCCGGATTCAATCTTGGCTAAGTCGAGAATATCGTTAATTAACTCCAGTAAATGTCTGCCACTTTTTTCAATCGTGGCGAGGGATTTGCGCTGCTTTTCGGTAATCTCTCCATAGACTTCTTCTTGTAAGCTTTCCGATAAACCCAGAATCGCATTCAGCGGCGTTCGCAATTCATGACTCATATTTGCCAGAAACTCGTCTTTTAACCGGGTGGCGTGGGCGAGTTCCGCATTGGTTGTGGCTAAGATATCATTATTGTGGCGCAATTGCTCGTATAATTGAGACTGTTTAATCGCGATCGCGAGTTGGGTGGCTAGGGAGACGAGTAACTCAATTTCCCAGGTTTGCCACTCTCGCGGATGGGAACATTGATGGACAATGAGTAATCCCCAGAGGATATCCTGTTGCACAATCGGGACAACCAGTTTTGCCCGGACTGCATACTCCCGCATAAAGTTTACCATACAAGGTAGAACATCTTCGCGATCGCGATCGGCTAAAGCATACACTTTTCCCTGTACATAATTCTGATAACAGCTTTGGGGAAAGGCTTCCGCGGGAAAGATACTATTCAATAACTGGGGAAATCCTGACGCTACCCCTTCCGCAATTGCCCGTCCCCGATTATCCTCAAAAAGCTGATAGACTAATACTCGGTCAGCCATCAGTAATTGTTGGACTTCTTCAACCGTCGTTGTCAGAATTGTCTCCAAGTCTAGGGATTGACGAATGCGTCGAGACATCGCACTGATTAATCGTTCCCGTTCAACTTGTTGGCGTAGAGTTTCTTCTACCTGTTTACGCGACGTAATATCTGACGCTGTACCCAGAAGTTGTTTCGGTTTCCCCTCAGATGTACGAGTAAAAATTGTATCCCAACTATATAACCAACGCCATTGACCATTCGCATGGCGCATCCGATACTCACATTCAATAATATCCCCATCTTTGGCGGTATAAAAGCGTTGATGCTGGCGTAAAATGTGGGCTAAGTCATCGGGATGCATTAGCGATTCAAACAGTTTCGATTCCATCTGCTGAATCTCCTCTGGACTATAACCCAGCACTTGAGCCACGGAACGGTTAATATAGATATTGCGTTGTTCGACGATATCATAAATATATAGCACATTCGGATTCGTATCCGCAATCCGTTGGATAAATCGCTGACTCTCTTGCAGCGCCAATTCTGCTTTTTTGCGATCGCTAATATCCCGAAAATAGACCGATAACCCTTCTTCTGAGGGATACACCCGCACTTCAAACCAGGTGTTGTTTGGCGCATACAACTCCTCAAACGCCTTCGGTTTTTGTTCCCGCGCCGCTTGGCGATAGATGGTTTCAAATTTCCTTCCCATGGCGTTAGGAAATTCATCCCAGATACATCGACCAATCATATCGGCGACGGGACGATTAATTAAGGGGGATAAGAGGGAGTTGAAGTGGGTAAACCGCCAATCCTGATCTAGGGCAAAAAAGCCTTCGGTAATACTTTCTAATATATTGTTAATCTGGCGATGGGAGTCTTGTAGGGCTAATTCCGTTTGCTGGCGTTCCTTAATTTCTCGGTGCAGTTGTTCCACTGTCTGTTCTAACGCCGTTGTTCGTTCTTGTACTCGCTTTTCTAGGACTTCATTTAAGTGTTTTAACGATTCTTCCGCCTGTTTGCGATCGCTAATATCTCGATAGGCGCTTAAAAAGAATAGTTGCTTGTCTTGATGAATAATGGAATGGGAGACTAGCAGGGTTTTCTGGACACCGTTTTTATCCAAAAATGTCGTTTCCAGGGTGCGGATTTTGCGCTTCTTACTGGGACTTTTTTGCCATTGCTTCACCTGCTGATAGATAAGCGGATCAGGATACAGTTTCGCCATGAAATTCTCACAACGATTCGCCTCTTGGCGCGTATAGCCTGTAATTTGCTGCATTTGATGGTTAAAGATGCGAAATTTTCCCTGACTATTACTTAGAGTAATTCCTTCGCCCACGGTATCAATCACCGTAGACAATTGTCCCGCCATGGATTGAATCGCTTGTTCAGCTTTTTTGCGTTCGGTAATATCCGTAACCGTGGTTACCCGCAAACAGCGTTCCCCTTGCTGCATAATCGGTCCAGTGGTAACCTGAATATCAATAAATTTACCATCATGACGCCGCACTTGCCATTCACCGGAATGATGGGGGTCAAATAATTCAGTTAAGGATCGTCCTAATAAATAATCACGGGGATAAGCAAAGAGTTGACAGAAGGCGGGATTCACCCTTACCAGTCGCCATTGTTCATTAGTAATACATAAACCCACGGGGGCAGATTCATAGAATAACTCTAATAGTTTATCACTGGTTTTGGCTTGTTCCTGCGCCTGAACTCGATGGGAAATATCCAGCCACGCGCCGATAATTTCTTGGGGAATTCCTTGGTCATTGCGGATCAGTTTCCCATCATCTTGTAGCCAAATATACTCACCATTTTTCCGCTTAAACCGATATTCTTGAATCGAATAGCCTTGTTGAAACAGTTGAGCAAAGCCGGTGAGGACGGTGGGTAAGTCTTGGGGATGAATATGACTTAACCAAAAATCGGGTTGTTCCAGGATTTCGGCTGGCGTATAGCCAATTAAAGCGGTAATATTATCACTAATAAACGTGGTTTGATAAGGGGGAATAAACTGGCGACTGTAAATTGCTGTGGGACTCGCCGAGAGTAAATAATGCAGTCGTTCTTGAGTTGCCTTTGCCAATTTTTCTGCCTTTTGCCGTTCCACGAGTTCCGTTTGTAATTGGACAAAAGCATTTGCCTGTTGAATCGCGATCGCGATTTGCACACTGAGTTGTTCTAATAAGTCTAATTCCTGAGGTTCCCATTGGCGGGGGGCGGCACAATGATGGGCAACTAATAAGCCCCAAAGTTGTTCGTTAATAATAATTGGAACGGTGAGAATGGCTTTGACTTGAAACTGTTCGAGTAATTCTAAATGGCAAGGGGTTAACCCTTGATGATAAATATTATGCGCCACCTGACGCCGCCCGTTCAGATAGTCAGCGCCTTTAGTGTCTTGAAAGTAAGCATCACGAACTTGTGAGCCGATAACTGAGGGAAATTCACCCACCGATTCCGCCACAATCTCCCCACTCCAATCCTCGGCAAACTGATAAACCAAGACGCGATCGCAATGAAGTAATTGCCGCACTTCCTGAACCGTGGCTTGGAAAATATCTGGAAGTTTTAGGAAGCAGCGGATGCGTTGGGCAATCGACCGTAAAATATGTTCCCGTTCCGCCTGTTTTTGTAATTGGTGGGTGCGAGATTGGACTAAGTATTCCAGTTGAGTATTGCGACTTTCTAATAACTCAATCTTTTCCGCTTCCAACTGACCGATGACTTGCTGGAGTTGGTCAATTACACCATACATTTCCATCGGATCAAGGACTTGCAGTAATCCAGTTTGGGTGACAATTCCCAACAATTCCCCTGTGTCACCTGTAACGACTAATCGCCGCACATAACGACGCTGCATTTCCTGATGGGCGTACCAAAGATTATTTGTGGGATGTAGGCAAAATAGAGGTTGACTCATCACATCATTTGCCTGTAATCCACTCAGATTGACACCCAATACCTGAAACTGAACAATATCTCGTTCGGTGACAATTCCCACAGGTTTTTGTTGATGTTTTCCCTCAATCCCTTGACAAATAACCACACAACTGACCCGATGTCGTGCCATTAACTGTGCTAGTTTGAGAGCCGAGGTATTGACTGTGGCTTGAATAACGGTAGTATTCATCACCTCATCCACAGTTCGTAGTTTCAGCAGATGAGAGGGTTCAATCACTGAACGCAGGGTAGAAAGGGTAATTAAACCCAGCAATTGTTCCTGATCATCCACCACAGGCAGATGACGAATCTGGTATTGTTTAAGAATACCCAGAATGCTAAAAAAATCTCGAAACTCGCTCGATTTGAGGTGATAATCTGGGGGACTCATCACCTGACGAATACTCACCCCCGCCAAATTGCGCCCCTGCGCCGTTAAGCGCACCACATCCCGTTCAGTAAAGATACCCACAAGCTTGGTTCCCTGAGTGACTAAGACACAGCTAGTGGAAGGAGACATTAAGGGATTCTGCGAGGGTTCCGGCGTCTTTTCTCCATCCTGGGAACAGAAACATCCCTGCACTTGACTCATTCGCGCCAAAACCTCAAGCACAGGTGTATCCAGCGTCACAGTAACTGGAGTGCGATCGAGGATATCGTTCAGTTGGGGAGAGTGGAAGCACCAAGGTTGGTTAGGGAGATGAGGAGCGGATGCCATAGGGATGCTAAACTAATCAGCGATAAGTGATTAAGTCATAAAATTGAATGGGGGGTCGCAGACGTGACCGTTTTGGGATAGAGGTATACTATCCTCTCCCTTTTCAGCATACAATCTTGATAATTGTTCGTAGTCAGCGCTTTAGCGCTACCAAGTTCATCCGTCATATCTCTATCCCTTACTCGCATCTTTCTTGAACTACCTGAAATCATTGTGAAACAAGGGTTT
>NZ_JBKHHI010000392.1:0-6293 GCF_046539235.1 Coleofasciculus sp. | reverse complement strand
ATCCCCAGTGGTTAATAAATGGACAATGGGGCGTCATTCAATTTTTCAACCCACGCCAGTAGATTGGGTTGATGCTTCTTACCCAACACAATCTCAGGGTAAAGCCCTTACTACAAGCCCAATTATTATTCATCATTTAATTCATCGATTTTGAACTGTCGCACTTCTTCCAGACTCAACCCCGTTTTCCGACTAATTGTTTCCTCATCTAATACATCCAGAAGTTGCTTGGCAATTTCTCGACGGGTTTCTTCTTTCCCCTGTCTCAATGCTCGTCGAATCGCATTACGCTGATCGTGGATATATATTTCTCGCTGTTCTAAAGCTTCTAATTCTTCCCTAGTTAGATTCGCTTGATTCGCCACTTCAAAGGCTTTGCGAATTTCTGGCACTTGCGCCATGGTTTCGGGGATAGTCTCTAGAGTTCTAGCTGTTTTGATAAAATAAATCCATTGCTCAGTTAATGTCTCTAACTCCTCTAAGCTTTTGCTAAACTTGGGTAATTCTACAAACACTAACTCTAAATCATTAATTGGATAATCTGTCAACAGTCTCTTTTCTTTGAGAATAAAATTAGAAATGACCTGATTGAGATGCTCAAACATTTCAAAGTCGGTAATAGTTAAAGCAATCACCGGACTCAGTATCGTGTAATCTTCTCCAGGTTGTAATTGAATGGAATAGGCTTTCGCCGCGTTATATAAAATTCGCTTTTCAAAGCCTTCTACATTCAAAACTTGCATTTCAATAATCACCGTTTTATCGCCAGTTATCCTAGCCTTCACATCTAAGTACGTATCTTTAATCCCCTGAATTTGGGGAGCCAGATAGGGATTGAGAATTTCTACATCTTGGATAACGGCTCGTCCTTGGTAGAGCAGAGCATTTAAAAAACTGATTAGAATATCTTTGCTTTGCTCAGAGCCAAATATTTTTTTAAAAGCAAAGTCAGTTTTAGGATTAATAAAAATCATAGTAATAAAGGGTCATAGACAAAGGGAGGCATTTCTCATATCCTAAGTAGAATGGGCATGGCACGCTTAAACTGAAGGATTCGCCTTGTAGGGTAGTGCCGACGTGCGCCTAGAAAATTTATCTCGGCTACCCTACTGTTCCTGATGTGGATAGCAAAATTATTAGCTGTTGTGCTGCCTTCTGCGAACCCAACTAATGCCACCAATTGCGCCTACTGTCATTAACCCAAATATCGATGCAGGTTCGGGGGTACTCACGAACTGACCACCCCGCTGTTCAATAAATAAACGATGCTCTGCAGTCCCTGTCCACCAAGAGATATCGCCAAATTCGCTGGTTGCAGTAGTTCCACCAGAAAGAACCCCGGCAATCAACCATTCATCGTTGAAGTTTACCAAGAGCGGACTACCACTATCACCAGGGGCTGTAGTTCCTTCATTCATAACAGGTATAGCACTACTTCCGAAGTCGGACAGCGTGTTATTTTCAGCGGTTCCATCATCAAAATCTGTGGAAAAGATGTTAGAAGTACCTGGCAGGATAATTCCACCTAGACTAGCCTTATCGTCATCTCTGGTATAAATGTTAGAAAACCCACCTGGAAAAGCAGCCCCATGAAACAGATCAATGACATTCTCTGCTGCCCAGCGTAAGCCATCCCTTGTACCTTGATGTCCGACACTACCCACACCATTCAAACCGAAACCAACCGTAGTTGCTGTATATCCAACTAAATCATCAGCATTAGTTAAGAACCGCAGTGGCGTGATGAAATCCGGAGAGGGAGAGGAAAGTTCTAGTATTGCAACATCTGTACCATCTAAAAGGTCATTAGTTGCATCTGTTTCAAAAATATTGGCAACTGAGATCGCTTCGATCAAGCTGTTTATGGGATCGCTATCACGGAACCGAACGGTTATGTCACTAGCATCCTCACCAAAAATGCAATGCTGTGCAGTGATCACATGAAATTGGTTGATCAAGGCGCCGCTACAGAGACTGCCACCGATGAAGATCTCAGTGACAGAGGTAAAGGGTGCGCCTAATAGTTGAGCTGTCTGTGCTCCAGCCGTGTTATTGATCACGATAGCTTGCGCGGATGGCTGAAAAGCTTGAAGTGCTGCCCAACCTGTCATCGTGCAGAATGCTAGCTGACTAATGTTAGACCATTTCATGCATTAAATTCCTTAACTGGTATTTTTGCTTATAATTAAGCTGAGACAAGTCTATATGTTTATTTTAATGCTGCCCATTAAATTATTATTAAATTGTCTTGATTTAAGTTTTTGTTATTTTTAATGAGTTATAGAGTTAAGCTAAATCAGTTGGACAGTAATTTTGCAGTAGCAATCCTTATGGGGTAATATTTTAAGCTTCATCTGTTGTCAGGAATCATCAGGTTGAGTTTTTGCCGCCTTAACTTGTTCAATAAACTGTTGCATTCGCTCAAAATGTGACCCTTGCCAATAAATCTGATCACAGGTTTGACAGCGATGAAACTCATCAATAGATTGTCGCGTTTGCTCCGGTAACTGATCTGCGATCGCATCTTTTTCAACAGGTACTAATATGCCATTACAGCGAATACACCGATGAAAGGGTAAAATCGCATCAAATAAATTGAAGCGGCGCAAAACTTCCACAATTTGTTCATCCGGGTTTTTGGATCGCACATAATACCCATACCTCACGATAGAACGCATCAGTAATCGGGTATCGCGAGTTAACAGAATCCGTTGCTCATCAGCAGAAACTTGAGCTAACTCTGGATCAGCGTAGTCATTCCGATACAGCGTATCAAACCCCAACAACCGCAACCCATTGGCTAATTTACCTAAATGAATATCCAGGACAAACCGATACTCCTGGGGTTCAGGGGGACTCACTCTGATACTAGGATTGATTTCATCTAACACTGAAATTGGACAAACCGTGACGCGATCGCGATCTTGGACAATGTAGGAAAAATCCACGGCTTCTCCATTAACCAAAATCCCATCCACTTCCGGGTGAGGTACTCCCAGAGATTCAATCATATCCTTAATTGAGGTACGCCCTTTAAACGCATGAGTAAAGCTGATATTACGTTTGTTTGGGGGCAAAAAATAATTCAATTCTGCCAGAAAATTAAATTCAGCGGTTGCCATGATGAAGATAGTTTTGAGTTTTAAGTGTAGGGGCGGGTTTCACTACTATCTTTTCTGTTTCACCCAAATGCAACTAAACCCGCCCCGATCAAGTTCCAGAGGTAGTCTATCACGTCTCTACATACCTCATCTCCCCCTGTTCTCTAACGAAGGGCGGGTTTAGTTAAGTTATCGTTTTGTACCGAAACCTTATTGGTAAAACCCGCCCTGATCGATGTGTTCCAGACGTAGCATGCTACGTCTCTACATTCCCTTCACCCCGAATCTATTGCCGATCGCGTTCCAAATCACGGATGACTTTTTGCCAATACCAATCCTCAGAATGTCCCGGATTAATGCTTTTCACCTGATTCAATAATCCCTTAGCCACTTGCCAATCCCCCTGAACCATGCCAAAAAGCTGATACTGGAGTTTCGCCGAGGGTTTGTTTCCATCCGATAAGTCGCTAATATTAGACCAAGGAATCAATCCTCGCCCTGCTTGCTGTTGCTGAATCCGATCCAAGCTTCCCGTGGGAATAGATGCAATAAGCTGGCGCGTGTACTCGGTTTGTGGTTCCCGGTAAATGCTTTCAGCCGCATCAATTTCCTCGATTTTGCCCTTATTCATCACCATTATGCGATCGCTCATAAATTTGACCACACTCAAGTCATGGGAGATAAAGATATAGGTGAGATTCAACTCATCCTTTAACTCACTCTGTAACTCCTTGAGCAGATTCAGCACCTGCGCCTGTACCGACACATCCAAGGCAGAAACCGATTCATCGCAGATAATAAACTTAGGCTCAAGTGCTAGCGCCCTAGCGATACAAACCCGTTGGCGTTGTCCCCCCGAAAATTCGTGGGGATAGCGGTTCATCCAGTCGGAGTTTAACCCCACTCGCTCAAACAAATAAGCAACGCGATCGCGACGGGCTTTGGCATTATCTCCCCATTTATGAATTACCAACGGTTCCATTACCGCATCCCCAATCTTCATCCGCGGATCAAGAGAACTAAAGGGATTCTGGAAAATAATTTGCATTTTTTGCCGCATTTGCCGCAAATGCTTGCCTTTAATATGGGTAATATCTTCATTGTCAAATGTTACCTTACCCTCCATCGGTTCAATTAAACGCAATAATGTCCGAGCCAGGGTCGATTTACCACAGCCTGATTCCCCCACCAGTCCCAATGTTTCTCCTTTGTAAACCTCAAAGGACACATTATTGACCGCCATAATATAGCGTTTAGTCTTGCCCAATACGTTGGCTACAGGAAACCCCACCCGGAGATTTTCCACCTTAAGTAGGGGAGAGGCTGAGGCGTCAGAGATGGCGTGATTATGCCGCTGAATCTTTGCCCCATTTTCATCAATCGTCGGATATTTTTCGCGAATTTCTACTTTACCCTCCTCAGTTTTTACCTCCTCCATGAAGTCAGCAACAGTGGGTAGGTATTTTAGATGTTTTTCTAAAGTCGGACGACAGGCTAATAATCCTTTCGTGTAAGGATGCTGGGGATGAGAGAAAATCTGCCAAACATCGCCACTTTCGACAATTTTTCCCCGATACATCACCGCCACGCTATCAGCAATTTCAGCAATCACGCCTAAGTCGTGGGTGATGAAAATCATCGACATTCCCCGCTGATCTCGTAACTCCCGCAGCAAATCCAGAATTGCCGCCTGTACGGTAACATCAAGAGCGGTACTGGGTTCATCCGCAATCAGAATTTCCGGATCACAGGCAATTGCCATAGCAATCATCACCCGTTGCAATTGACCCCCGGATAGTTCATGAGGATAGCGTTTGAGTATTTCCTGTTTGCGCTGATTCAGGTACTGGCTAATGGCTCGATCAGTGGAAGCGCTAAAGCGCTCACTACGAACGGCGCGATCGGGATTTTCCTGTTCATACTCCAGCTTAAGTTCATCATCACTAGGAATCAGCCGCACTTCTTGCAGCCGTGCGATCGCCTGACGCCGTGCTTCGCCTTGGGATATGTCCTGATGCTGTAAAATAGCTTCAATAAGCTGAAACCCGATTGTGTAGACGGGGTTGAGGGAACTCATCGGTTCCTGGAAGATCATCGAAATTTGACCCCCCCGAAATCGGCGTTTTTGTTCCTGATTCAGCGTCAGCAAGTCTTTGGGTTGAGCGCCATCGGCTTTAAAATAAATCTCCCCCTGAGTAATCTTACCCGGTGTTGACACTAACCCCATCACCGCCAATGAGGTGACTGACTTCCCCGAACCCGACTCGCCCACAATACCCAGGGTTTGCCCCTGTTTCACTTGAAAACTAATTCCATCAACAGCCAGGACTTCCTTTGCATCGGTTTTAAATTTGACTTGCAGATTGCGAACGTCGAGAACGGTATCAGCCATGACAGTCTAAAACGAGAATTAACAGAAATTTTAACAAGCAAATGCTAGATCATACCGCATCTCCATTTATTCGCGATCGTACTATGGAAGCTGAACGGTCTATTGTTACTGAATTGACATAACTGATGAAAACTCTAGTCAAATGGACAGTCTCTGACTATCATCGCCTCATTGAGACTGGTATTCTCAGTAGCCGCCAGGTAGAACTTTTGCAAGGAGAACTCGTAGAAATGCCTCCAGAAGGACCCATCCATAGCTATGTAACCGAAGGGGGTGTCCACTATCTACGTTCGCTGTTCCAGGGACTAGCTGTGGTGCGAGAAGCTCATCCGATTACCTTAGCTGATTCCGAACCCCAACCCGATGTCGCCATTGTCCAATCGCCTCGACAACGATATCTCCAGCATCATCCCTATCCTCAGGATATTTTTTGGCTGATTGAAATCTCTCAGTCTACTTTGGACTATGATCTCAATGATAAGCGGAAAACCTATGCCTTGGCAGGTATTCCCGAGTACTGGGTGGTTAATCTCAAAGCCAATCAGATCCACGTTTTTCGACAGCATCATGATGCCGATTACTTAGAATCATTGGTGATCAATCAAGGCATAATTTCTCCACAAGCCTTCCCCACAATTGAGGTATCAATCAACCGATTTTTTGCTGATTTATAATATTTTTTACCGATATCTAATATTTTAATGATGGAAAAAATCAATAAATGTAGGGGCGGGTTTAGCCACTCAAACAACTTGTCACCAATCAATGAACAACAAAACCCGCCCTCCCCACCGATAACT
>NZ_JBKHHI010000391.1:0-6296 GCF_046539235.1 Coleofasciculus sp. | reverse complement strand
GGTAAAGGTCATTAGTCATTGGTCATTGAACCCTGGAATGAATCAGGGCGGGTTTTGTTGTTTATTTCTTTATCGGTGAGGAGGGCGGGTTTTGTTGTTCCGTTATCGGTGAGGAGGGCGGGTTTTGTTGTTCCGTTATCGGTGACTATCTAATTGAATCCCTAAACCCGCCCCTACAAATTTTTCCTAAACTCCAAAGACTGCAGGGTTATTATTTCCGGATGTTCTCTACTGAATCAAAATTACTGCCTCTTGTGCCTTCGCATTGAGGGCTTTTTTCAACTCTCGCCCTACTTTATTAATTAATTCATCAAAGGTTTCTTGATTCTCAATCAGTTGTTCTCGAAACACCTTCTCTAACTCGGGCTTCATTTGCTCACATGTCGAGTTAATCTTATTGTCATTCAACAGAAACTGACGACTCCAGCCGGGAATATCTAACTTGGTTTTAATCGCTTCCTGGGTTTTGCTGCGCGTGATTTCTACACCAGCCGCCAGTACCGAAATCCCATAAATGACTAACAGGGGCCAAGCCAAATGTCCAGTTAAAATCAAGGCAATAATTCCACCAACTGTTCCTCCACCAATCACGAGATTGACAATTAATAACACGGCATCCGCCAAGATAGCATCGCCCACAGAGATTTCTGGGTTCACGACATCCGGATCAATCCCTTCTTCAAATCGTAAACTGCTTCGGGGTATCTGATATTTTTGACAAATTGGGTCAGTTTCCACCGATAATTCGGGTTGAATCTTGCTGTTAAACCAAGTAATTGATTGATTTTTGACAATCTGTCGTGCAGATTCAGTGCCATTATTCCCCATAGCATCATGTTTAATCCACGCCTCCGCCTT
This sequence comes from Coleofasciculus sp., assembly GCF_046539235.1. Classification (GTDB taxonomy): domain Bacteria; phylum Cyanobacteriota; class Cyanobacteriia; order Cyanobacteriales; family Coleofasciculaceae; genus Coleofasciculus. Next base: position 5,438 of record NZ_JBKHHI010000391.1, on the reverse strand, counting down.
CTGCTTCATCCGAGTTTCTAAGTCACCTAATGTCCGGATCTTATTCATGCGCCAGTCTTGTAAACTTGGTTTAACGGCGTTGTCAATTAACCCCTGAGATAGCGGTTTAATTAACAGTTCAATTAACTCAGGAATATGTCGTTCAATAATTGATTTTAGTTTCTGCGAATCAAACCTTTGATCCACTTCTTTTTTAAACGCTTCCGCCCGTAAATCCCAGCGTCCCACTCGTGCTAATCCCAGGGCGATACACCGTTCTGGTTCAGGATCAGGGCGCACCTGGGTAGCGGGTTCGGGGAAAATTTCATCGCAAATCTGACGGGTAAATTGCATCCGTGATGCGCCCCCTGTCATTAATACAACTTTTGGAGTTATCCCTTGTTCAGCCAAAGTTTCTTTTGCCTCAATCACTGACTCCTGAAATGATTCAATCCAACTTTTCCCATCCAATTCCGTTAACGGTTGATTCAATATCTCCGTCATGACAGATTTATTGACTTGGGGGATAAAATAAATCTGTTCGTTAATCGATTCAAAGCCACGGGCAAAGGATTGGGGATGGCTATAGACTTGTTCGTTAGAAAAATAATCTTCTTTAGCTTTACGGCTAGCCAAGAGACAACGAGCTTTATGATGGGGATATTCCTCAAACACCCATTTTAATAAGGCGGTATCTTCATAGTTCGCCACGGTTCGCTCAAAAATTGCCTTGTCAATCAGAAATGCTCCTAAGGTATTACTACCAAAATCTAGGGGAATTTCATGTAAACTCTTGACTAACGTAAAATCGGTTGTAGACGATCCAATATCAATAATTAGTACCGCCGATTTGAGCTTATCATAATCTAGCTTCCCCGCTTCCTTTGCCTGCATAAAAGCCGCCCGTGATTCGGGAACCACGCTGAGTCGGGGAATTCCGGCTGCTTTACATATTGTTTGGTACTCTTGGCGATCGCGCTTTGACCAGCCAGAGGGACAACCGACGAAAAAATGGCTCTTTTCCTCTCCTTCTAGTTGTTTGCTTTTTTGTAAAATATGGTAATATGTTTCTAGAAAATGGCGGATGGTTTTGCGGTAATCTAAATCCGGATTCGGTTTTTGTTTGAAGGCAATATCCAGTTGAGTTACACCCACTTGAATTAAAGCCTGTTCCCCCACCAAATAACCTAAATCAGGATGCCAGCCCAAGGCGGTAATTTGCACCTTCTTATTATTCACCTCCAGCATTTCTGGGGGATCAATGCTCTCCACTAGCGCTTTAGCCACGGCTGTTTCACCGTGTCCTAAATCAAATCCAATGGTCTCTAAAACGTGCATATTATCTGGAATAATAGGAGATAATGGGGACGTGTTTAGGGTTGAAATACTTTCGTTGTGTTCAGAGTTGGTCAAGGAAACTACATCAGTCATAATTAATTATTTATTAGCGTCTCGGTTCAATTACCCGTCCCCGCCGCAATAAGCGATCGCCTTTGACTAAAGCGGGCGCGATTGTAATATACTCTTTAGCATTGGGGTTGATACTTGGCTCGAAGTCAAAATACTCCCGATGACTTTTGACATCATCCGGTTGATAGAGTTTGGCTTCAATACCCTGCTCGATCAAAATTTGGGGTATAAGTTTAGTCAGTTCTAGCGCCATCTGGGGCTTTTCTAGAAAAGATGCGCCTATCAACCGTTGTAGCAGATTTAATAATTCAGGTTGTTCCTCAATTGCATTCTCCTCGACGGTTTTCTTCCCATCTTGGGCTTGAGCAACGGCTAAATCAATAGTATTGAGAGCTTCTGCTATGTTGTCTAACAAGACTTGACTATCGATTCGCAGGGTAAGCTGAGAGGCTATTGATTCAGGCTTGTCTGAAGGGTTTTCTAGAGAACTTTTCTCCAGTTGGGAGACAACCTCAAGCCCAACCAGCAACGCCATCAGCAAAATATCCAGCCACGCCCCTGGCGCATCGGAACTCAAGTTGAACAGGGAATCCAAGATACCGATACAGATAAGTCCCTGGAGAACTTTGAGAATTAGGCGTTTGGGAGACAACCGTCGCCCTGTTTGGTCCTCAGACTCCGGTTCTGGGGTGGTAACCCGCATCGGGTTGGTTGGATTCGCCGCCGCTAGCGTCGCCACAGACTGGCGCAGTGCATCCAGGAAAAAAGCCGCCAGACGCACTTGAGAGACACTCAGTCCCCCAATGTAACTGCTTTCGAGAGTGTTGAGTTGGTTTTGCACCAGCATCACCACCTGTTCTGGATTCGTCGTTTTATCGATCGCGCCTTGCAGTTCCTGCCGTTGTTTGCTAAAAAGCGTTAGTAATGTGGTCATCGCCTATTTTGAGACTGTCGCACTGCTTCTAAGTGATAGCCTAAAGCAGTTCTTGGTTGTGTGGAATACACTCCTAAGCTTATCGTTGATGGTTCATTCTAGGTAAACCTCTGGATATGAAGCCATCCCAACAACATTGTAGAGACGTTGCATGCAACGTCTCTACAAAGAAGCCAGCGTGATCACAAAGGAGTGAATCTACTGGCGCCGCCGTGACTGTTGTTTCTTGAAGATAGCCCCAAATCCCAAAGCCAAACCTGATCCCAGAATAGTCAGCGGTTCAGGTACAGAATCATAAGCGTGGTTGTCGCTTTCAAAAGCGAGGGTTTCATCATCACCCCGTTGAGTCAGCACCACCTGATCAAACCATTGCTGTGATCCCTCAGCCGAGAAATTCATATAAGGATTGTTAGCCGCCTCCGTTTGATTATCACTCCCAGCGCCGGGACCTACTCCCAAACTGACAAAATCATCGGGCGTAAACCGGGCTAAACTTGTATCGCCCCGGAAAAATTCAATTTGGTTACTCGCATCCATGGAACCCCAGTGCATACCCCAATAGTTGGAGGGTTTAGGTAACTGAATCGAGACTTGGTTTGTGCCTACATTATCCTGAGAATTTGTTGGCAGTGATAGGTAAGCTGATGTGTTATTCTGAGTCAGACCGGAAAAGGGAACCGCCCCTGTTGTTGGTACAAGTGCGCCACCGTTATTGATAACTAAAGTCTCGTCTGGCGTGTAAGTTGCTCCTTTTTGATTAACAGTACCCACCGTGGTAAAGTCAAGGTCTGGCGCATCATTGAAATCGATAACCACAGCACCGGGTCTACTGGTAGTCAGTCCCTCACTTCCGGCTGGGCTGCCTTTGAGTTCACCACCCGTTGTAATTGTAAACCCACTCAGGGAAATAACACCTATCATAGCCGTCGCGGTAGCTGCCACGGTAGTGATGACTGATGCATCCTTATTAATTGTCATCGGTTTATCAAGCTCATCTAGTCTTTATAAAGAGAACTTTATTTGTTCCTCTAGGTAGATGTTAATTTAATAAAGTTTGCTTTTAGGTGAAACTTTAGTGAAGATAGCCGCTTTAATATCAGCATTTATATAAAGATTTGGTAAAAGCAAAATTTCCCTTGCTTTAGCGAAGTCGGGGATCTGAGGAAAAATCTAATGTCTATAAATTATTTTCAGTCATCCACACAACAAACATTGTAGAGACGTTGCATGCAACGTCTCTACAAAGAAGCCAGCGTGATCACAAAGGAGTGAATCTACTGGCGACGCCGTGACTGTTGTTTTTTGAAGATAGCCCCAAATCCTAAAGCCAAACCGGAACCTAGAATCGTCAGCGGTTCGGGAACTGGACGATAAGCGTGGTTGTCGCTTTCAAAGGCAATATTATTATTATTACCCAGTTGAGTCAGCCGTACTCCGTTAAACCATTCGTCTGAGTTATCAGAAAAGAAATTAACGTAGGGATTCGCTCTTGCAAGTCCTTGGTTCCCAGGACCGCCTCCAGCTTCTACATCTAGACCCAAAGCTGTTAAATTATCTGGGGTAAATGTCGCTAAGACTGTACCATCTCGCAAAAATTCAATCTGGTTAGCAGGAGTGTTAGCACTTGCATCATCCATAGAACCCCAGTGTAAACCCCAGTAGTTTGACAGTGTAGGTAACGTAATGGTAACTTGACTTACACCATTGTTATTATTTGTAGGAAGTGAAAGGTACGCTGATTCGTTGTTTGTAAACCCAGTAGGAGGACCGGAATAGGGAATAGCACCTGTTTGATTAACAAAAGCGCCACCGTTAGTGATAACTAAAGCGTCTCCTGGATCATAGTCAGCACCTTGTTGATTAACATTACTAACGTTTGTAAAATCAACACCAGGAATTGCATCAGCTTCGTTGAAAGTAATGACTCTTGCATTAGGTACAGTAGTGGTTAGTCCTTCAATTCCAGCCGGACTACCTTTAGCTTGACCGCCCGTTGTAATTGAAAAAGCACTGGCGGGATTAACACTTAATGTAGTCGCAGCGATCGCTCCTACTGCCGCAGCTATCGATAATTGTTGAGTAGACTTTATAAATGCTTGACTCATCATAAACTCTCTTGAAGTAGATGTAAATTTGTCTCTATAGATAGATATTAATCTGATCAAGCTTCAAGTGGATGAAGTTTTGGTAAAGATGTAGCCCCAAAACTCAGTATTTATATAAAGTTTTTATGAATATTCAACAAACATTCTCAAAACTTCACCACGAACCCCCAGACCGAAAACGGCTCAAAACCAGGAAAAACAAGCGTTGCAGAGAGTTAAAGGTCAGATAAAGTCACGCCTGACTTAGTAATTGACGTAGGTAATTACCGAGGGGTTGGGCAACTGGCGCGATTAGCACCAGCCAAATCCCCGACTTCTCAGGGAAATCGGGGATCTTGTCCTTTGAACTTAAGAAACAACCACAGAATCACCACCCTTATGGGAATGGCGGATACGCCTCATCACCCAGAACCACCCTCCTCGCAGTAAACTCGCCATCGTTTGCGGGAAAAGACTTGCCCAGAGATTAATTCCCACACAGATACAAGCTAACCCTAACAAGATGAATGTAGGCGCCATCACTACCCCAATCATCAACCATGTCCAAACATGGAATACCATCACCCCAGCCGGAATATAAGCAAGTACAGCCGCAAACCGTACCTGACGTTGAGGGCGCTGGAGTCCCGTCAAAATCATAGTCTGTAGCGTCAGCAGTAAGTTAAGGGGAACTAACCCCCCACAAATCGCCACACAATGGGCGCGGGAAAATTCAAGTATGGAAGTGAGATCAAACATGAAAATATTGCCATAGGTACTTTTGCTAGTCTATCCTGCAAGTCCTAAAGATACCTGTCCAGAAAGGCTGACTTATATAACCAATTTACAAAGCTTTTACAATCCAACATCAAAAAAAATGGAATAAACCAAAGCACAGTTGTACAATATGACGGTTGTATTGGGCGTATGCAGGCATTGATCGAGCGCTATACCTTGCCTGAAATGGGCGAACTCTGGACGGATACCTATAAGTTCAAAACCTGGCTACAGGTGGAAATTGCGGTTTGTGA
>NZ_JBKHHI010000390.1:0-6310 GCF_046539235.1 Coleofasciculus sp. | reverse complement strand
TACGGTCGCTGAGCGAAGTCGAAGTGATGGTCTACCTGTCTACCTTGTCTTACCTCAACCCCAATCTTAAAAAACCTACCCTTGTGAGATCTCCCCCTCACCCCATCTCCCTCAAAAACCACGAGTCACCTGATCCAACTGTTCCACCTCTTCAGGCGTTAAACTCCATCCCAACGCCCCAGCGTTTTGCTGGGCTTGCTGGGCAGTTTTCGCCCCCGGAATCGGCACGACACCTTGGGCAATTAACCAATTTAGCGCTACCTGGGCGGGCGTGCGATCATATTTTTCCCCCAATTGACGCAACAGTTTAATCACAGGGGCTATCTTCTCCAACCCCCCTTTGCTAAAACGCGGATCAAGCTGACGCGCCCCTGTGGGTTTCACATCGTTTTCTGGGGTGTACTTCCCGGTTAATAATCCTTGGGCTAAAGGACTATACGCCAAAATCGTTACCCCCAATTCCCGCGCCGTATCCAAAATCCCATTCCGCTCAATTTTCCGCTCTAGTAGGGAATATTGCACCTGATTCACCGCCAAGGGAATTCCTCTAGCCGCAAGATAACCATGCGCCTCCCGCATTTGTTCGGCGGAGTAATTACTCACCCCCACCGTGGCGATTCTCCCCCGTTGCACTTCATCCGCTAGGGCATTCATTAAGGTTTCTTGACTCATGAAGAAGCTAAAGGGAGAATGAACCTGATACAGTTCTACTTGCTCAACCTGTAACCGTTTTAAGCTAGCCGTTAAAGCGTCAGATACCGACTGTGACGTAAACCGCCAGGGAACCGGGAAATATTTGGTGGCTATCTGGGCTGGACGCCCTAATTCTTTCATAAATCGTCCCAACAGCGACTCGGATTCTCCTAATCCGTACACTTCCGCCGTGTCAAAAAAGCTGACTCCCGCATCTAAGGTAGCGGCAAAGGCGTCTCGTACCTGAGATATCCCATAATCTTTGCCGTAGCCCCAAAACAGCCTATCGCCCCACGCCCAAGTGCCAATGCCGACGCTGGTTACGGTGGGACCATTTTCAGCTAAGGTGGTTGTCTGGATTGTCATTCCCTGCGCTCCGAGTTTGTTACATTTCTTAATGTTTATTGTATCGGGTTTTGCTGGTGGGGACTTTTACGATCGCGACACCCGTTCCGGCAAAGTCGTCTTCGTTGCGGGTCACCAGATGCAGAGAATGAAGGGCGATCGCGGCAATCACGGAGATAGGTCATAGGACAAAACGCCTTTGTGTTCCCAAGCAATCACCCTAACGTCGTAAAACGTTTCGATCCAAACCTTAGCACCACATCTGGGACTATCGGGACGATAAACAATGCGACATCCTCCCGGTATTTCTACCTCATGTCCATACACGTTAGTCTTGCTGGTTTTGTGTTCCTGCTCCTTTGCTGGCGTGTGGTCGCACCACTTTTTGACCGTAATCACGGGCTGTTGTGAGTTGTGTTTTTGATTCTGTCGAATTCTGTGTGAGTTAACGTGAATGATTGTTTTCGCTGGCTTTCTGGGATTGCGCCAACGGGGTGCCGGACCTCTTTGACCGGGCTTAATGATCGGTTTGCCGTTAAAGAGGGGCATTAACCACATTTTCCCGGTCTTGTAAGCTCCTTCCACTCTGCCTGAAATCAGTAGGACTCTCAGTCGAGCGGTAGAGATGTTTAAAATTTGAGCGGCAACTGCCGTACCGACTATCATCATAACTGTAAGGGTAGCGTAATAGTTTTCAGCCAGGTGGCTGTAAAAATAGTTTACCGCTAGGATGACGTTGTTCCCTCCTGATTAAAGGCGGCGGGTCGGTGCGCGATCGCATGGTGGTTACAGCTTTACTCCAGCAAGAGCCTTCTCAAACGCAGACGATGTATTGTCTTCTGATACAGGATCGGGAGCTTGCTAAAATTCAAAAATTACGGATCAAAAGTTAGTGGAGTTCTAACCCTGCCTTGCCGAAGAAACCCGAAGAGATAGCCAGAGAAAAAATTGACCAACTCCTAACGGCGGCGGGTTGGGTAGTCCAGGATTACCAAGATTTAAATTTAGGTGCGGCTCTGGGTGTCGTGGTGCGAGAATATCCTCTCAAAACGGGTGCGGCTGACTATCTGTTATTTATTAATCGTCAAGCGGCTGGAGTTATTGAAGCGAAAGCTAAAGGTACAACCCTTAGTGGTGTTGAGCTTCAGTCGGGTAAGTATCTTTTTGGTTTACCGTCGAATTTACCTTGTTATCGTAAACCTTTACCTTTTGCTTATGAGAGTACGGGTGATGAGACTTTTTTCCGAGATGAGCGGGATTTAGAACCTCGTTCCCGCCGATTGTTTGCGTTCCATCAGCCAGAGACGTTGAGGGATTGGTTAGGACAGGAAACGACTCTAAGAAACCAGTTAAGGGAACTGCCCAAGATTCAGACAGCCGATTTAAGAAAATGCCAGGAAGAAGCGATCGCGGGTTTATTTCAATCCTTCCGGGACAATCGTCCTAGGGTTTTGATTCAAATGGCGACAGGCAGCGGTAAAACCTATACAGCCGTTAGTTTTATCTACTGGTTGATTAAGTTAGCGGGTGCAGAACGGGTCTTGTTTCTTGTCGATCGGAAGAATTTGGGAGAGCAGACGCTGAAGGAGTTTCAGCAGTATGTGACTCCTGATGATGGGCGTAAGTTTACTGAGTTGTACAATGTCCAGTTACTCTCGTCTAACACGATTGATACGAGAGATACGCTGGCAACAGTTGGACGAGGATTTTACCTACACTGGGAAAGAGTTAGACCGCTCAGTCGTGGCTCAAGACCAGATTAGAACGGTAATCCGGACATTTCGCGATCGCGTATTGACTGAGATTTTTCCGGGTCGTGAGGAAGTGCCCAAAACCCTCGTTTTTGCTAAGGATGATTCCCATGCTGAAGATATTGTCAGGATGATGCGAAAAGAGTTTGCTAAGGGGAATGAGTTTTGTCAGAAGATTACTTATCGGACGACGGGGAAGATCGCATCTGTGACCCCGCCTGTGGTACGGGTGGGTTTTTCCTGATCGCCCATCGCTACCTACACACCCATTATCGCCTCGATAAAGCACAGAAGAAATTTATCAAACACCAGGCTTTTAAAGGTACAGACGTAGCCGATGGCGTCGTGCGCCTCTGTGCCATGAACCTCTACTTACACGGGATTAGCAGTGATGAAAGTCCCATTGAAACCAAAGATAGCCTCATGTCCGACCCAGGCGATCGCTTTGAGATGGTGCTAACCAATCCACCCTTCGGTAAAAAGAGTAGTGTCACCATCTTTAACCAAGAAGGCAAAGCCCAAAAAGAACAAATCGTTTATCAGCGTGATGATTTCTGGGCGACCAGTTCTAACAAACAACTCAACTTCCTCCAGCACGTCAGAACCCTACTCAAAATCCACGGTAAAGCTGCCATTGTCGTCCCTGATAACGTCCTCTTTGAAGGTGGCGCTGGAGAAACCATCCGCCGGAAACTGCTAGAGGCAACTGATTGTAGGGTGTGTTAGCGTAGCGTAACGCACCATTGCCACTATATATAGTGTAGCCGCATAAGTTCTGGGATTTATGATCGCGACACCCATCCTGGCGCTTTGACTTCGTTACATTTGTTCATATTTCTTTGATTTTATCGGGTTTATTGGTTACAGACCCTCAGGAAACGTATAGTTTTATAAGGTCATCCCAAAAAAACGATCGCATCTGAACGTCTATGGAAACCAGTGATTTTACTCAGTCCTCGTCCACTCCCTCATCCCCGGACAAACCCCTGCCCAGAATCAAGATTTTGACCATGTTCCGCCTGGGTTTATTCCAGATGGGGTTAGGGATTATGGCGATTCTCACCTTGGGTATCCTTAACCGGGTGATGATTAGCGAACTTGGGATTAATCCCGCTTATGCTACGGGGGTTTTAGCCATGCATCAATTGGTTGCCCCAGCTAGAATTTGGTTTGGTCAGCTTTCCGATGCTAAACCCCTATTTGGGTATCACCGCAGTGGTTATGTTTGGCTGGGCACCGCCGGATTTACAATCGCGGCTTTTTTGGCGGTTCAGGTGATGTGGCAACTCGGTGAAGCAGTACAAAGGGCTGGAGGCTGGACGTTAAATACAGAGATATTAGGCTGGACAGGGGTATTGGCATTAATTTTTACCCTCTATGGCTTAGCCCTAAGTGCCAGTTCTACCCCATTTACCGCCATGCTGGTGGATGTTTCTGATGAGGACAATCGCTCGAAGTTAATTGGCACAACCTGGTCAATGCTGATGGTGGGTATTATTATTGGCGGGATTACTGGAGGTATCTTGCTCAAAAGCCTTGATCCAGCAGAAACCGCCTCACCGATTGGTGCAGAGGTTCTATCCTCGCCATTAGCCACATTACAGACTCCCCTCAACCGCCTGTTTATCATTGTGCCACTGGTGGTTATGGGATTAGCGATCCTGGCAACTCTGGGAATTGAGAAAAAATACTCCCGCTACGCCTCCCGTTCTAGTTTAGTGGAGCGAGAAGACCAAGTTACCTTGGGTAGGGCGCTGAAAGTGTTAACAGCCAGTCGCCAAACGGGTTTATTTTTCACCTTTTTACTGGTGATGACGATTAGCCTGTTTATGCAGGAAGGTGTGTTGGAACCTTATGGCGCTGATGTCTTTGGGATGCCCATTGGTGAAACGACTCGGCTCAACTCCTATTGGGGATTAGGTACATTAATTGGTGTGAGTACCACAGGCTTTTTAGTCGTACCTCATATTGGTAAACAAAATACGACGAAATTGGGGTGTCTATCCGTAGCCATTAGCTTCTGCCTGATTATTCTAGCCGGATTTACCCAACAGGGGGAGATTTTGAAGCTGGCGATGCTGTTATTTGGTCTAGCGGCGGGAATCACCACGACGGGAGCATTAAGTCTGATGCTGGATCTGACGGCGGCGGAAACAGCCGGAACCTTTATCGGTGCATGGGGATTATCTCAAGCGATGGCGCGGGGGTTAGCTACCTTTATCGGTGGTTGGGTGTTGTCCATTGGAGAAAACCTGTTTACCGCACCTGTGTTAGCGTATGGTTTGGTGTTTGCCTTGCAAGCCGTGGGGATGATTGCCGCGATTGGGTTTTTGGGACGAGTGGACGTGCAAGAATTCCGGAATAATACCAAGCAAGCGATCGCGACGGTTATGGAAAACGATTTAGACGGGTAATATTGTAGGGGCGGGTTTCACTGTTATCATTTTGGGTTGACCCAGATGTAACTCGCGCCTGCCCTGACCTAATGCATGAGGGTGACAATTTCTATCCAGGGACTCTGGATGAGGAATTATATGGATATTTAACCAATGAAGGAATTTTGGGCGTCTGTACTTGAGTTTGCCAAAGAGATTACCAACCATGTCGGTAGCCAACTCCTACCTGATTTTCGCTGCTGTCAGGCGTCACAGAAAGCGGATGGGAGTTTGGTGACAAAAGCGGATCATTGGGCAGATGAGACGATTCGTCGTGCGATCGCGTCTCGGTTTCCTAGTCACGGAATCATCAGTGAGGAAGGGGAACATCTGTTTCCTGATACAGAGTGGTGTTGGATTATCGATCCCTTAGATGGTACGACTAACTTTACACGAGGTATTCCGATTTGGGGGATTTCTCTAGGGTTGCTGTATCATGGTACACCTGTGTTCGGATATGTTCATTTTCCCCCCATTGGGCAATCCTTTCATGGCTTTTGGGCGGGAGAATCTGGATTACCGGATATTATTTCTGGCGCGTTTATGAATGAGTTTTCCATCCACAGTAGCCCCGATGAACTCAGTAGCAATCACTTTTTCAACCTTTGCTCTCGCAGTACCTCCCTCTTACAGCAACCCTTCCCCTGTAAAATTCGGATGTTAGGGGTTGCCAGTTATAACTTCATCACCGTTGCCACAGGAGCCGTTCTTGGCGGGATAGAAGCAACGCCGAAGATTTGGGATATTGCTGGGGCGTGGGTGATTGTGAAAGCCGCGGGTGCGGTTTGGGTGTCGTTGGAGTCAGACCCAATTTTCCCGTTGAAAGCAGGTCAAGATTATGGTGAGCGATCGTTTCCCACGCTGATTGTCAGCCGTTCTGAATTAGTGGATGTGTTCAAATCCTATATCCAACAAAATTAGCTCCCCTAGCCAGACGTTTTACCGGAGGTTGTAGAGACGTAGCATGCTACGTCTCTACAACCCACGCTTCCCCCATCACCCCCTTTCCCCATCACCCCATCACCCCATCACCCCATCACCCCCTTTCCCCATCACCCCATCACCCCATCACCCCCTCACCCCCTT
>NZ_JBKHHI010000389.1:0-6319 GCF_046539235.1 Coleofasciculus sp. | reverse complement strand
ATGTCTAGGTACTTAGACGTAGTTGATGCGATCGCAATCCACCAACTACCCCCTGATATAGTAATCGCCATAGTGGTTAGGACGCATCCTATGGTAGAGACGTTGCATGCAATGTCTGGAACAACAGTTCGGAAAGTCCTAATCGATGTGTCTACTGCTATATCTGTAGGCTATTTCTACGACGCTGCACTAGCATGCCTCGCCTTTTGCTCAATCTGTGCGCGACACCATCACGGGTTCTTGATAAAGGGGAACAGTAAATGTCACAGTTGAACCTAAGTTTTCCCCCATGCTGAAGAAATGTACGACACCGCCCATGGTTTCCACTAGCTTTTGGGAAATAGCTAACCCTAACCCGGTTCCCCCGTAAGGACGATTGAGTCCACCATGCACCTGGCTAAAGGATTGGAAGAGTTTGTCTTGCTTATCCAAGGAAACCCCAATTCCCGTATCCGCTACCCGTACTTTCACATGTCCAGGAAATTCCTGTCCTTGAAAATGGACTTTCTTGCGAATCACTTCGGCGCTGATGGTAATTCCCCCTTCATCGGTGAATTTGATCGCATTCCCCACCAGGTTTAGCATCACCTGTAGCAGCCGTTGATAGTTCCCATACATAACAATGCCATCGTAAACGGCGGGAATTTCCAGGGTGAAGCTCAAATTCTTGTGATGGGCTTGCTGCGCGGTAAAATCATAGACCTTATTGAACAGATACTCTAACTCAACTGGACTAAACTCCAGCTCCATTTTTCCGGCTTCAATCTTGGCGATATCTAAGATATCGTTGATGATGTTGAGCAGATGTAAGGCACTATTATGGGCTTCCTGAATAAACTCTCGCTGTTCTTCGGGGTCATCCGCCATCCCTTCCAGAATCAGCTTGAGAAAGCCAATCATCCCATTTAGGGGCGTCCGCAATTCGTGAGAGGTGCTGGCAAGAAATTCACTCTTGAGGCGGGACACTTCTTCGGCTTGTTCTCTCGCCAATTCCAGTTCTTTATAGAGCGTACCATGAGCGATCGCGGTTCCTACTTGTTCAGCTAACTCCCGGACTAGCTCAATTTCTGCATCACTCCAGCAACGGTAGCGATCGCACTGTTGTAAACTAATTAATCCATTGGGTTCATCTTTATAGGACGTGGAAACCACCAGCAGGGATTTTTCCTGAAACCGACTGGGGGCGATTTGGTCAACTACAACAGGTTCGGAACTCCACATCGCTTGTTTCATTATCAGTTCCGACTCCAGTTCCAGCGTCATCCCCAACATTTCCTCTAATGAGTCTTGGCGATACTCTGCTTCCACCTTGACATCCGTGTAATCGGGTTTGTAGGAACAGATAATACAGCGACTGACTTGTAGGGCTTTCCCTAGACTGTCTACCGTTTGTTGCCAGATTGTATCTAAGTCTAACGTCCGGCGAATCCGGCGGGCAATTTGGGTGAGTAGTTTTTGATTGGGATCGACACTTAACGGCACCAGCGAATCGATCACTTTTTGTACCGAACCCTCAGGTAAAAGATGACCAATCACCCAAACCTGAGTCGCCTGACCGTCTGCTTGTAAAATGGGGCTGATCACCAGTTCAAAGGGAAAAACGTGATCGCCATAACAGAAGTCGTGGATACAGCGTTCTGGGGTGCGGTTGTCTAGAATCCGCTGGATTCGATCCCGATAAGCATCTAGAGCAATGGGATGAAAGGTTTGGTTGAGGGGAACCCCAATAACCTGTTCTTGAGTTAAATCATACTGCTCGGCCTGTCGCCAATAAAAGGAGTGATACTGACCTGATGCATCTTGGCTACACATCAGTTCAACCTCTAACTCCTGCAAAAAGCTTGACTTGCCTTGTGCAGTAGTAGATTGCATAGTGGTATACCCGAATTGAGGATGGTGAAAATCAGCAGGAGCAATCATCTACAAGAAACCTGGAAACTACAAGCAGCGAAAGGATTAGCGCTCGCACCAAGACAGACATAAATGCAACCCCTTAACGCCCTGGAGCCTCAGGCGAAAGAATAAAGTGACGAACCTCTTGGCTCTCAATCGTTCCATTCGCCTCGTGGCGGTACGGGTGGATTTCGTCTCAAGGTGCGGGTTAGCTCATCATCGCGATCGCGCTCTCCTCTTAGCCATTGACGAATGGCTGTTTCTATCACCTTAGACGGATCATTGGTTAAGTGTTTGATTTGGTCTAACAGTTGAGCATCCATCAGGATAGATATTTCTTCCTTGTCTGTTGAATGCTCTCGATGGACGGCATGATTATTCATGGTCAGCGTTTTGGTGTTCCCCTACACTACATTTTACGACAACTCGCTCTCTTGCCACCTGAGATTGGTGACGTACTTAGCCCCAAAAGGTTCTCTAGAGTTAGAGTATCAGGAGTATTGTCCCCATTTTGGCAAGAAACATTAAAATACATTAAGAGCCATCCATTCCCTGTTGCCGATTTTTTTTGTCACCCGATAATTCTATGACTGATGTTCCTGTCTCTCGCATTCGCAATTTTTCCATCATTGCTCATATTGATCATGGTAAATCCACTTTAGCCGATCGCCTCTTACAGACAACCGGTACGGTGAGCGATCGCCAGATGAAGGAACAGTTCCTGGACAACATGGAATTGGAACGGGAGCGCGGGATTACCATTAAACTGCAAGCCGCTCGCATGAACTATAAGGGGCAAGATGGTGAGCAATACGTTCTTAATTTGATTGACACCCCGGGTCATGTGGATTTCTCTTATGAAGTCTCGCGATCGCTTATCGCTTGCGAGGGCGCATTGCTCGTGGTAGACGCCTCTCAGGGGGTTGAAGCTCAGACTCTGGCAAATGTTTATTTAGCCTTAGAGCATGACCTGGAAATTATTCCAGTTCTGAATAAGATTGACCTCCCAGGAGCCGAACCGGAACGAGTGATCTCAGAAATTGAAGAGATCATCGGTCTTGATTGTAGCGGAGCCATCCTGGCATCGGCAAAGGAGGGGATTGGTATCAATGAGATTTTAGAATCTATCGTGCATTTGGTTCCTCCTCCCCAAGACACCATCAATCAGCCCCTGCGAGCCTTGATTTTTGATAGTTACTATGACCCCTACCGAGGTGTCATTATCTATTTCCGGGTGATGGATGGTACAGTCAAAACCGGGGATAAAGTTCGCCTGATGGCATCCAAAAAAGAATATGAAATTGATGAACTGGGTGTATTGTCACCAACACAAATCCAGGTTGAGCAACTGCACGCCGGAGAAGTAGGATACATAGCAGCGGCGATTAAAACGGTAGAAGATGCCCGTGTCGGCGATACAATTACCCTAGCCGCAGAACCCGCCGATAGCGCCTTACCCGGTTACAAGGAAGCCAAACCCATGGTGTTCTGTGGCTTATTCCCCACCGATGCGGATCAGTACGAAGATTTACGCGAAGCCCTCAACCGTCTCAAGCTCAATGATTCTGCTCTAAACTATGAGCCAGAAACTTCTAGCGCCATGGGGTTTGGTTTCCGCTGTGGTTTCTTGGGCTTACTACACATGGAAATTGTCCAGGAGCGATTAGAACGGGAGTATGATTTAGATTTAATCATTACCGCCCCATCAGTGGTCTATCGAGTCACGAATATGGATGGGGAGGTGTTGGAAATCGACAACCCCAGCTTACTCCCTCCACCCCAGCAGCGGGATAAAATTGAAGAACCATACTGTCGCATCGAGATGATTACCCCAGAAACTTATGTGGGGACGCTGATGGAACTGTGCCAAACGCGGCGAGGTGAGTTTAAAGATATGCGGTATTTAACCCAAGGGCGAACCACCTTGGTGTATGAATTACCTCTGGCGGAAGTCGTGACTGACTTTTTTGATCAACTCAAGTCGCGATCGCGCGGTTATGCCAGTATGGAATATCAGCTTATTGGGTATCGGGAAAACACTCTTGTCCGCCTTGATGTGTTAATTAATGGTGAGCCGGTTGATTCCCTGGCAATGATTGTTCACCGGGATAAAGCTTACTCTGTTGGTCGGGCGTTAGTGGAAAAACTCCGGGAATTAATTCCCCGTCACCAATTCAAAATTCCCCTGCAAGCCTCGATTGGTAGTCGGGTGATTGCCAGTGAACATATCCCCGCACTACGGAAAGACGTACTCGCTAAATGTTACGGCGGGGATATTAGCCGCAAGAAAAAATTGTTGCAGAAGCAGGCAAAAGGGAAAAAGCGGATGAAATCCTTAGGTACAGTTGATGTGCCTCAGGAAGCATTTATGGCAGTATTGCGCCTTGAACCCCAGTAAGGGAATGATTAATGTTCCAGACGTGCCATGGCACGTCTGGGAACAGGGGGAGACGAAAGACGTATTTAATGAGTACCTCCCCCACCGTCGCGATGGCGCTGCTCATGGGTGAAATAAAGACCCAGTGGGAACCGTGTAGGGGCGACCCGCTTGCACAAATTAACAACGATATCCAATCAATTTGCTCGGGTCGCCCTCTACTCAACGGCAAGGGCTGACAAAAGCCGAGCTTAAGGATTAAATTGGATGGTTGAGGTGCATCAAGATAAAGATGATCAAAACTCTACACTATTCCCCACGTTTAAGCCAAACCCATGTCAACCAAATTTAAGTATCTAACCGCTTCAGTTCAATGCGTAAGCGCAGCTTTTTTAGTCATCATGCTGAATAGTTGCGCTCAAACTGCTTCAAATGAAATGGAGTCCTCCTCTGCTTTAACCAATCCAACTGAGACCAGTCAAGATGTAGCCTCTAACGCTGATGTTACCCCCCTTTGGTCAGATAGCTTTGCCGCAACAGATTGGCAGCAATCTTGGCAGTTTAAAAGTGAGAAACAATGGGGTTTAGAAAATAGTGAAGTGATTAAAGATGCCGACGGCAGATTTGAGATGGTGCTGCGAGTTAACTATCCGGCGGGTTCAGCTAGCCCTACGGTTTCTCGAAAAAATGATGCCCCGTTAGGAGGTACGCAGTTTTATGCGGATTTAGGTTTACCCGCTAAAGATTCCCTGCGCTTGAGTTATTATGTTCGTTTTTCCGACGATTTTGACTTTGTGAAGGGGGGGAAATTGCCAGGACTTTATGGCGGTGACGGTGCTAGTGGCGGGAAAACTCCTGATGGAACCGATGGGTTTTCGACACGCTTCATGTGGAGACGCAATGGTGATGGGGAACTGTATGCCTATCTGCCCACCAGTGACGAATACGGCACATCAATTGGTCGGGGGAATTGGCAATTTATCCCTGGAACTTGGCATCATATTGAGCAGGAGGTTGTTCTCAATGAACCGGGTCAAGCCAATGGTCAGGTTAAAGTTTGGTTGGATGGAAACATGGTTCTAGAGGAGCAAGGATTGACATTCCGCACCGTTGAAGAATTGAAAATTGATGGCATATTTTTCTCCACCTTTTTTGGTGGCGGTGATCCCTCTTGGGCAACTCCGAAAGATGTGTATGTCGATTTTGCTGATTTCTCTGTCTCCGAGGTGAACGAATAGCACAAAAGGTAGGGTGGGCATTGCCCACCAGCCTCATCTGAGCGTGCTATTCACTCTAAGCTAAAACCCTCACCCCCAGCTATAAGTCCTTTTCGGCGTATTTTTTAACCAGGAAGGCGTGACATGTCGTCAAATGCCAAAAAGCGAAAGAAAAAAAACTTTGCTAGCTTTAATACAAAAGAAGCCTTCAAGCAATTAAGCCTAACTGAATTATTACTCTGGCACGTTGACAGCCAACCTGTTGCACCCAGTCCCTTTTTCCAAGAACGCTGGGCTAGATTACAATGTTTTGACTTACAAAAATATGAAGAATCTAAAAAAATAGTGATTGATGCAATTTGCGAAGAAGCTATACAACCCTATAAGAAGTTGAAAATATGGAAAGGGGCGGCTCTAGACTCTGATATAACCACAGGAAATGTTGATTACTTGATTACTGAACGTAAGGCTTATATTGAAACCCCTTATCTCTGTATTGTTGAAGCGAAAAAAGATGACTTTGAGCAAGGATTAGCTCAGTGTTTAGTAGAAATGCAAGCCTGTTCCTGGCAAAATCGCCAACGCGAGCAGGAGATTGATGTATTTGGAATCGTTACCAATGGAGATGGTTGGCGGTTTTATAAGTTAACAACTGAAGGTGAGGTGTATGAAACATTACTCTATGGAATTGCTCATCTCGACGAGATTTTAGGGTTGCTGCGCTATATTTTTCAGCGATGTGAACAACATTTGTCTTAAGGTAGGATGTTGGATTGTGTAAGCTGTCATGCATTTAAATTGGGTATTAGTAGCGAGCAAGATGCAAAGCCTG
>NZ_JBKHHI010000388.1:0-6343 GCF_046539235.1 Coleofasciculus sp. | reverse complement strand
TTCCCTGTTCCCTAAGTCATAAACCTTCTCCCCTCTTCTTAGAGGCTTGGTACTTTTGCTACGATAGCAGTAAAATAGAGACGTAGATCACAAAGGAGAACTTATTAAAGTCACGCCGGATGGTGGGTTAAGTTACCTCTAAAGCGGATTAAATTCACCGAAAATTAGGACTGTTCTCAATTAATCCTCCAGGCAAATACCTGAAGATTAACTATGTTGAATTTATCAGGTAAAGAAGATTATGCAATCCTCTGATCGAAATATCCTTAACCCAAACCAATCCTCAGCGTCAGCTAGAAAGCAAGAGTTGTTTAAGAAACTAGAACGAATAAGAATGGCACCTGAGCGCCTGCTGGAGGAGTATGCGGCGGGAGAACGGGATTATCGGGGATTTAACCTCAGCAACCTGGAGTTAAACGGCGTAGATCTCCAGAGGATAGACTTAAGTCAGGCAAACCTAGAAGGGATTGTCTTAGAAAAAGCGACTTTGACACGGGCAAACTTGACTAAAGCCAACTTATGTGGGGCGAATTTACGCCGAGCAGATTTGATTTGGGCAAATTTACGCTGTGCTAACCTACGAGGGGCAAATCTGAGAGGGGCTGATTTGAGTGGCGCTGATTTGAGTGGTGCCGATTTGACCGATGCTGATTTAGGGGGAGCCATACTACCCGACGGAACAATTGTTTTAACCAGTGAACAATCGAGTCTCTTATGTGGTAAGCTGCGAAAATTGCCACTCAAACTATCTAAGTAGGTGGACACAATAAAAGTTAACGG
The DNA here is from genome assembly GCF_046539235.1 of Coleofasciculus sp. Lineage (GTDB taxonomy): Bacteria > Cyanobacteriota > Cyanobacteriia > Cyanobacteriales > Coleofasciculaceae > Coleofasciculus. Next base: position 5,563 of record NZ_JBKHHI010000388.1, on the reverse strand, counting down.
TGGAGATCGTCATTCGTCATTCGTCATTCGTCCTTTGTTACCTTTGTTAGGGTTTGAGGAATATTTACAAAACAAGCGTGAGCGTACCGTTTTCTTTTGTCCGACTGATTTGAAAATAGGAGTCAGGAGAAATCAATTTTCATGCGTTCTGGTGTACGCCGTTCATGAGGGCTACTTAAATAATCCCCAAGAGAGAGGCTGAGTCGGAGGCGATCGCCCACTATAAGATCCATAAGCGGTCATGCATTTAAATGGGGTATGAGTAGCGAGCAAGATGCTCGCACTACCGCACTACAAGGATGCTCACCATTATTGACATTAAGGTTTAAATGCCGAACAGCTTGAATCATGGCATATCGATTGAAGGCACACGAGTCTATATCTGAGGGAGTTCAGCGCATTGCTTACGAACAGATAGACAAAGCATTAGCTCAATTATTGGGTCAAACTGATGATAGCCCAGAAGAGGCGGTTCATGATGCTCGCAAGCGGTTGAAGAAGCTACGAGCATTATTGCGCTTAGTGCGGGATGAAATTGGTGCGGATACTTATCACCAAGAAAACACCTGTTTCCGAGATGCAGGGCGATTATTATCCGATGTACGGGATGCTCAGGTAACGATTGAAACCTTAGATGATTTAACCGAACATTTTGCCAATATTATCTCAGCCGATGGCTTTAGGGAAGTACGTCAAGCTCTCTTAACCCGTAGTCAATCCATTAGTGAGCGGGTTCTGGAGGAAAAAAATGCCCAAGAGGACGCCATTCGCATGATTAAAGCGGCGCGGGAACGGGTTAAGGATTGGTCAATTACAAGCAATGACTGGTCAACCCTCCAGGAGGGTGTTCAGCGCGTCTATAAACGAGGATATAAAGGATTAACTTGTGCCTTGAATCAGCCAAGTGTCGAGAATTTTCACGATTGGCGCAAGCGGGTGAAATATCTTTGGTATCACCTACGACTTCTTAAATTGGTATGGTCAGATTTAATGGCAGAAATGGCATCACAGACGAAACAATTAGCCGATTATCTAGGGGATGATCATGACTTGGCGATGTTGCGTCAGCTACTGGAAGAGGAACCGGAACTAGCCTGCGATCGCACTCAACTAGACGCCCTAATTGGCTTAATTGATCGGCGACGACTCCAATTGCAGCAGTCAGCGTACTGTTTAGGGCGACGCATTTATGCAGAGAAACCGGGAGTGTTTGTGGAGCGGATTGGGGTGTACTGGCAGATTTGGCGATCGGAATATGAGCAACCAAGTTCGTAGTTGTGCTTGCAGTTGCGCTGTCTTCGCCATAAACCCATGGCTGAGAGGAACTCATACTGAGTGGCGCTCTTTCCGTAAACCCTTAACCAGGGTACTCTTGAACTAACGAAATACGCACCAGATTCCCATCACAAACCCCGTAAACCACATCATCAGCCACCACCAACCCAGACGTAATCGGCGCAGGTGATTCCCACTTCCATAACTCCTCACCCGTCGCCGAAAGCCCCAGGAGAAAGCAAGAAAACTCACAAAAGTCTTTGTACTTATCCCACTCATCCAGCGTCGGACTTTGGGCGATGTAAACTTGTCCGGCTGTTCCCACAGAAATTGCCACCGGAATTTTTGATATCGGGTATTGCCATAATACCTCCCCTGACTCCGTTACTGAAACAACCGCTTTTTTACCCTCCACCCCGGCTGTTGTGGTTAGAATTAACCCATAAGCTGGAAGATAAGTAAACACCAGTGGACTATTCGATAGAAAACGACAATCTGAAGGCGCTAACCAGGGAGAAACCTCTTGGGTTTGAATATCAACCCTAAAAATACCATCTGGATAACCCACAATAACTCGGTGAGAGTCTACCCGAATTGGTGGTGTCATGGCATTTCCCACCGCCAAACTGATTTGCCATAAGCGTTTTCCCTCAGTTAACGAGTAAGCCGTCAGCCCCCCACGGTGACTAACGAGTACTTGATGGTGTACGATAAGGGGTTGATGACGAATAAATCCATCGGTTTGCACTTTCCAGAGAATGTCTTCAGTTGTCGAGATGGCGATGAGATCATTCGAGTCTGAGGTATAAATAAAACAGTTTTTTGTCACAGCCGGAACCGCATACGCCCAGGTATCCACAGGTAGGGAGAGTAGCGGTTCTCCAGTAGAGCGCGATCGCACAACTAATTTAAAACCATCTTCTTCAATCGCCACCAGTTCTCCTGTCGGTAAAATCAGGGTATCACTGCGAGTTTTGGCAAAATCCCTCGCCCATTCAATTTGTCCATCCCGGCTAACACTCACCAAATGGTGAATATCAGATATGATTATCCGGTCACTTACAACTAGACTGGAAGCCTTACGGAAGGGTAAAAGACAATTCATCATGCTGCAAAAGCTCTAATTACTAGCTGGGCATTATTATCAATAGCATTGCGATCGCCACTAGCCAATGCCTTCATTAATTCTCCCAGTGCCGCACGGACTCGGAAAAATTTAATGGATGCGGCTGGTATTTCACCGTGATATTCATCAGCAAATGCTTGTTGTAATTGTTCCACTTCCTCTGGTAAGACCTCATAGTTTACCCCAAAATGAGCCAACTTCTGATAAAAATTGCCATAGTCTCGTGCTGGCGCACCAATTGGTTCTCCCTCCTCCCCCATTGAGTAGTGCATTGTGGGTGTATCAATCGCCGTCAGTTGTTCACTGGGCTGATCCCAAAAGAAATTCCCTGGATGCGCGTCACCGTGAATTAAAGAAGCTTGTCCAGGATTCGCGATCGCATCATTAACCACCTGGTCAATTTGCTCATGCAGCCAGGATGCTTCAATGCCTGGAACTTCTCTAATTCTGGCAGATAGTTTCCCTTCAATATCCCTTACCGCATTAATATGCTGCTGCAAAAATCCTTCAGATACTTGGGAGCCACGCACCGAATGCAGTTCACTCAATGCCCGTGCATTACCCTTTACCGCTTGCGTTGTCCGTTCCATCTCTGTGCTACGATTCTCTCCAGTAGCGGTTCCTAGCCGTTGCAAGTAATCATCAATTGCTACTCCGGGCGCAACCAAACTCACCAAAACGCCCAATTCTCCTGCTTTTGCCACACCCAAATTCTGCGGCGATTCGATCACCTCAAACCCTTCCTGCTCAAACCGTTTCAAAGCGGATAATTCCCGGGCAAATTCATTAAGATTGGGAAAAAGCTTGACTGTGGCGATAGACTGACCTTGATCATCGAACAGAAAAAAGACAGGTGCACCTGAAACACCTGTCGCCCCTTCTTCTTTGAGTTCTTTAATATTTCTCAGATTAACTTGATTTGGATTCCTGCCAACACGACTAGCTGCAAACGCGACTAACTTGTCCCGACTATTACCAATTTGAGGAAGCTGACTGAGTAAATTTTGTAACGCTTGGGGGTTAATTTGACCGCCTTCACTTCTCAATGAATCCACCTCTGATGTTAAGGAACGCTGCACGCTTTCCGCTTTTAGCATCTGCAAGCGGTTGAAAACTGGAGAACTTGGTGGAGGTGGAGGTGATGTTCCTGACGCCTTGACTGGGATGTCGAGTCCGTGGTAGCCAAAACGAGAGGCTCCCTCTAGCTGTTCGGCAATAGAGCGGGTATCCTGCTGCTGTTGCTGTACCCTAGCAGGCGAACCAAACGGACGTGTCTGCAAAAGACTGGTTTGAGGTAACTCTGGACTTCTGGCTTGGATGGTGTTACCGAAACCACGGGTTTTCAACGGATGGGTAGGAGGAGTAAAAGTGGACTTTAAGAAAGCTTTTCTTGAAATGTGCCGCCTATTACTCATGACTACCTCTACTACCCTGGGAAGTCGGACATATTCAATAGTAGAGCAGAGAGCGCGATCGCACCCCTAACTCATCAAAAAACTTGACCAAGGGTTGTGTACTCTGAATGTTAAGTATGGGAAAGAGCGTAAGTCTTCTTGTATTAATCGTTTGACTTGGCTTTTTTTCGTCTTCTTGAATGCTCTCGCTTGAATAATACTCCAAATCCTAAAGCGGTAGTTGAACCAAGAATAGTCAGAGGTTCTGGGACTGCCGTCGGGTCAGAAATAGGGTTTAACAAAACAGGACGTGGTGTACCATTAATCAAGCCTATCCCCGTAATTTGTCCAACATTATTTATATCGTTGGCAATAAATAGTTCCCAACCTGAATCAGCAGGAATTAAACTATTGAGGTCAATCATCACCTCGTTTTCCCAGAGAAAAGGAGCAAATCTTAAACTGTCCAAATCATAGGCATAGCCAACCACTTGACCTGCATTGTTAATGCCGTTTGCTTCGCTTGTAGGAAGATCATCCAGCGTACCCAGATCTGTCATTGTGCCATCTTGCCACAGGAAGGCGTGGTGGCTGAAAGAACCCTCAAGGTCGGCATGACCAACGACCTGTCCAGAGTTGTTGAGATCAAAAGCACTACTACTCGAACCACCCAGCGTTCCCAAACCGGTGATCACGCCGTTTTCCCAGAGGAAGGCGTGCTGATTTCCACTGCTTGTTTCTGCACCACCGACTATCTGACCAGAATCATTAATTCTCACCGCTACACTGGTGCTATCCCCTAAAGTACCGAGGTCAGTTATCATACCATCTTCCCAGAGAAAGGCACGTTCTTCACCGCTATTATTCTTTACTGAACCAACGACCTGACCCCGATTGTTGATGCCGAATGCCGAACTACTTACACCCCCGAAAGTACCGAGGTCAGTCATTGTACTATTTTCCCAGAGAAAAGCATGAGAGGGATAATCGAAGCCGAAGAAATCTGGTGAGTTAACCTCTGAACGACCGACTATCTGCCCAGAGTCATTGATATCAAAGGCTTCGCTATTGAAACCCTCTAAATTCGCTAAATTACCCAGGTCACTGAACACGCCGTTTTCCCAGAGAAAGGCACGCCCATTCTCAACAAAAGGAAGAAATCCACTCCTGCCAACAATTTGACCCGTATCGTTAATTGCGATGGGAACAGGATCGTTATCGAATGAGCCAAGGTCAGTCACCGTATACATGGATGCCGCCTCCGCAGATTGGAAAGCAGTAAATCCGAGTAATGTCGCCGTTGCTAGTCCCAACGTGCTGACTTTATGAGTGATAGTTTTCATGTAATATTCCTAACTATTTACAGTTATGTTTATTTGTTTAAACTTTAAATCTAAAATTTAGAATTGTCGAATATTGTTTTACTAGGTTTTAATTTTTATTGAGAGTTGTGAAAATAAATTTACTGATCTTGCTCTAACCCACGTCTGACTGCTTCGTGAAAGAGATCTTTTGCCGTCATAGTTTCGCTTCTAAATCGTTGGGTTGAGCGAAGTCGAAACCCAACCTACAGTAATAACGACGATAAAATAAAAAAACTCAGAATTTTTTCCAGACTCAAGCATCCTGAGTCATCGCCCAAACATCCAACACAGATTATACGAAAATAGAACTGTAGCCCATCCTCTCCCATCTAACCTTGAGTCAATCACCATCCCCTTCCCCTAAACCCAGCCGCAATCGCCAAGACTACTATATTCACCGCGCT
>NZ_JBKHHI010000387.1:0-6343 GCF_046539235.1 Coleofasciculus sp. | reverse complement strand
CTCAATCCCAGTCTACGCCGCATTTCTGTGCCAGAAATTCCTCCCTCAGCGCGACGACGTTCCCGTGAACGCTCAATTAACTCAATAAATTGAGGATTTGTACTTAGTGAAATCGTCTCCATATCGACATTTTCTAATGTGATCAAAGCAGCAATAGGTTGACCGTTGCTGGTAATAATAACGGGTTCCTCAGCCAGATCGGAGGTATATTCAGCCAGTGTTGCATTTGCCTGTCCAATTTCCACAATTTTCATAGGTCATAAATCTCCCCAGCGATACGAACTTGATTGCGTTCCTTGATGCCGACGGCATTGATATATACCAAAGCGTCAGGCTCCTCTTCTACATCATAGTAGACGCGCAAATTACCAATGCGAAGTTCCCAAGGAGCAAGGGGATTAGGGCGCATTAGCTTCCGGTTTTTTGTCTCAACTGTCGGTTGATACATCAGTTGCTCATCGACAGTATCCAAGACAATCGCCTGCTGTCGAGCCGTTAGATATTGTAGATGTGTCTCTGATTCGGGTGAGTATTCGATGCGGTAAGCCATACCTCTATCAGCCTAAGTTGGCTTAATATTAGGATACCCAACATCTGATAAAATGATGCCAACTCAACTTGGGGAATTGTGGAGAGTGCGGAGTGCGATCGCGTCATAATTCATCTTAGCTATTAGCCAAGGATGCTCTGGGAGCAGGCGCTCCCCTCAGCATTCCTTCTGTACTTAGATCCTCATCGATATCTTCCCAGTGAATCCCATAACCTCCACCGCATACTTCCCATTTTTCCCGTTGTTCAGACGTAGCATTCAGTAATCTTGGATACCAAGTGAGAGGGACAGAAATTACCCGCCCATCCATGAGATCTACAGTTATTGTTTCCTCTGTAAAGTTGACATTTTTAACTCTCTCGTCGGCTCGAATCGCCAAAATACCCATACCACGCCTCCAACAGTGTTTGTTGATTTGCTTGTACTATTGATTGTATTTTACGTAGTTCTTTAGCACTAAAACCCAGATTGTTTGCCAAGGTGACGGGTTCCAGCCAAAATTTAGCCGATGATTGGTCACGATCAATATGGATGTGAGGAGGTTCATTCGGCTCGTGGCTGTAGAAGTATAGTCGATAAGGACCTACCCGTAAGATTGTTGGCATAATTCCAGGTTACATGATCTTTAGAATAGAATAAGTCAATATGGCAGGACTTAATCCTTAACGCAATGTTGAACTACCACATTTGGTGTTAACTAGCAGAAGTACTGCGTGTAGCCAACCAACGCTCAAGTGATTGTTGACTTTCACCACTGCGTCTACCTGCCAATAACCCCTCAATTCCAATATGTTCGTCTAAATCAGTCCACTCGATCGCGTAGCCATCACCTAGTAATTGCCAGTTTTGCCGTTCTGTGGGTGAAGCATACATCAAACGCGGATACCAAGCTAAGGGAACGCTGAGACTTCGACCATCAGCTAAGTCTACAATTCGGCGGCGTTCTTGTACTATTGATTGTATTTTATAGATAATACCTAATATACAAGCTATCGCTAAAATAAAGCTAAACAGCACCTTCCCTAGAACCCGATTATGACCGTAGCTGAACAGATTTACGCCATCGTCAAAACCCTTCCCAAAGACCAAGCCAGCGAAATTCTTGCTTTTGCTGAATTCATTCGTGCTAAACACCTGAGTGCTAACCAATCCACAGATACGGTTGATTCTCCGATGTCCTGGACAGAACTTGTTCATTCCCTGGCTGGAACTTGGGCAACAGATTTTCCTACCCTGGAAGAGATTCGTGCTGAACCAGGAGAAGACATGCGGCGGGAGAGTTTGTGAATGTACGTTTTAGATACAAACACCCTGATTTACTACTTCAAAGGTCAAGGAAAAATTGCAGAAAACATTGCCAATGTTTCTCCCCAAGAAATTGGCATTTCCACAATCGTCCTTTTTGAATTACAAGTTGGCATTGCTAAATCTACCTCGCCCACAAAACGCACCCAACAACTTCAGCAACTGTTGAGCCGAGTTAACCTTTTTCCCTTTGATAAGGATGCAGCTCTTGCTGCGGCTACAATTCGTGCCCAGTTGGAGCAAAAAGGTACGCCAATTGGTTCGATGGATGTTTTGATTGCAGGGACAGCCGTAGCACTCCAAGCTATTCTCATTACCCACAATGTCAAGGAATTTTCCAGGGTATCGGGACTCGCGATCGCAGACTGGTATTGACCATACCGATAATTTATCATCTGCAATAAAGCATTCTAGTCCCAGCTAAGTATTTAGCTGCTGCCTAATGTATTCTCAATCCAAATAATTAGTGTTTTACGCTGAAGAAAACCAACTATAATCACTTTTTATAGGCGGATCGGTTTCCCAATTGAGTTGGATTTAGTTAAAATAGCGATCGCACCCTGATCCTCTAAATGTTTCACCAATGGCAGATGTAAATGGTACTTGGCTGGGAACCTATTGGCAGTGGGGTATTCCCACGCGATTTGAGGCAACACTGCTACACAGTGGCAATACCGTGACGGGTAATATCTTAGATGACAGCTACTTGGGCGAAGCGTCACTAACGGGGGAAGTTATTGGACGCCGGATTAGCTTTGTTAAACGCTATTTAGCTAGTTCCAACTATCCCATTAGTTATACGGGTACAATCTCGGAATCGGAAGACTTTATGCAGGGACAGTGGAGTATCGGTGGCGGTGAATCCGGTTCCTGGGAAGCGCGTCGCAGTGGTGAAAATTTAACCGTGGATTTACAAAAAGCCCAAGCTAACCGAGTACCCACTTTAACGGGTGTATGAGGGAAAAACTATTTGATTACCGCTTATATCTAGGGGAGATGGGGGAATGTTAGAACGACAAATGATCTTAAAATGGTTAAATAAATCTCTCAGCTTTAGCGCATTAATTCTCTTAGGATTAACAGCAACATTACTCATTTCTATCCCTGCTATTTCCCAACCGGGCGATACAACCTTGCGTAATTTAGCCCAAGAACAAAACATCTACATAGGCGCAGCCGTATCGATAAAAGCCCTTCGCAACGATCCTAACTATCGGGAGGTATTGACGCGGGAGTTCAACATGGTTACGCCTGAGAATGTGATGAAATTTAAGCCTATTCATCCAGAACGCGATCGCTACGATTTTACCGCTGCTAACGAAATCGTCACCTTTGCCAAAGCCAATCAGATGCAAATACGCGGTCACACCTTAGTTTGGCATCGCAGTTTACCTGACTGGTTAACTGAAACCGAGTGGACGCGGGAGGAATTAATCGAGATTTTGCGGCGACATATCTTTACCGTAGTCAGTCACTACCGAGGTGAAATTTATGCCTGGGATGTCATCAATGAAGCCGTTGGCGGTAAAGATTCTCTCAGAAAAACCATTTGGCAGCAAGTAATTGGATCAGACTATGTTGAGTTAGCGTTTCGCTGGGCGCATGAAGCTGACCCCAACGCGCTCCTATTTTATAATGATTATGGTGGAGAAGGATTAGGGGAAAAATCTGATGCTATTTACGCCTTCGTTAAGGATTTGCTAGAGAAAGATGTTCCCATTCATGGCGTCGGTTTGCAGATGCACAAAAGTATTAAAAATCCGCCCAAACCCGAAGACGTAGCCACCAATATCAAGCGGTTGGAAGAATTGGGATTAGAGGTACATATTACTGAAATGGATGTCCAAATCCACAACGGTACAGGAACCGAGGAAGATAGATTGGTCAAACAGGCAAAAGTATATCAGGATATGTTAGGCGTCTGTCTAAAAGCACCCAACTGTACAGCATTTGTCACCTGGGGATTTACCGATAAATTTACCTGGATTCCTGGCTTTGTCGGTCAGCCAGACTTGCCCCTAATCTTTGATAAATCCTATCGTCCAAAACCTGCTTATCACACTTTAATCGAAGTTCTCAGTACCGCCAACAATTAATCGGCTGGAAATCAAATCAGTCATCATTCAATTGTAGGGGCGGGTTTAGGGTATCTGTAGGGGCGGGTTTAGGGTATCTGTAGGGGCGGGTTTAGGGACTAAATTCAGATATTCACCGATAACGGAACAACAAAACCCGCCCTCCCCACCGATAAATAAACAACAAAACCCGCCCTTATGCCTAAATCGAATGCCACTGACTGGTATGCTGGTGGGTTGAGCGAAGTCGAAACCCACCCTACCATCTATCAAAGGTTTCGGCGATTCCCTAATGTTTATTTCAGTGGCATTATCCCTAAATCAGGTAGAGACGTGCAATGCTACCATCAAGCATCATCTAATGCGGCAATACCGGGAAGTTCCTTACCTTCAAGCAATTCCAGACTCGCCCCACCACCTGTGGAGATATGGCTCATTTGATCAGCCACACCAACTTTTTCCACAGCCGCAACCGAGTCACCACCACCGATAATCGTGGTTGTGCCTTTCTTGGTTAGATCAGCTAGAGTACGCGCGATCGCTTCAGTGCCAGTAGCAAACTTATCAAACTCAAATACCCCCATTGGACCATTCCAGATCACCGACTTACAATCGCCTAATGCGTCTTGGAAGAATTTCACGGAATCAGGACCAATATCTAGCCCCATCCATCCATCAGGAATCGATTCAACGCTTACGGTTTGAGAATTGGCGTCCGCGGCAAAGTTATCAGCAACTACGACATCTGTGGGTAAGAGTAAGTCTACCCCTTTTTCCTTTGCCTTCGCTTCCAAGGACTTTGCCAACTCCAGCTTATCCTCTTCCACCAGTGACTTACCGACACTCAAGCCACGGGCTTTGTAGAAGGTGAAAATCATACCACCGCCAATCAGCAGTTTATCCACCTTATCCAGTAAGGTTTCAATCACGCCAATCTTACTCGACACCTTAGATCCACCAATAATCGCGGCTAAGGGATTCTGTGGATTTTCAATCGCATTTTGCAGATACTGGAGTTCTTTCTCAATCAAATACCCCGCCACGGAGGGCTTTAGGTGATGAGTGACGCCTTCGGTTGAAGCATGGGCGCGGTGTGCCGTACCAAAGGCATCGTTGACGTAAACATCGGCTAGGGCGGCTAACTTTTTGGTAAACTCCGGATCATTCTTTTCTTCCCCTGGGTGGAAGCGGAGATTTTCCAGTAACGCCACTTGACCATTATCTAGGCTGTCAACCTGAGACTTAACCGCATCGCCAATACAGTCATCGCACTTAATCACCGTTTGACCCAGTAATTCAGACAGACGATTCGCCACGGGTGTTAGGCGGAGGCTGTCTTTCACTTGTCCTTTCGGACGCCCTAAGTGGCTACACAGAACCACCTTGGCACCCTTTTTGATTAAATCCTGGATCGTCGGTAACGCCGCCCGGATGCGGGTATCATCGGTAATCGTGCCATTCTCATCCAGTGGCACATTCAGGTCGGCTCGCACCAATACCCGTTTTCCAGCTAAATCGGACTCACTTAAATTTGCTACAGTTTTTTTGGACACAGTAATACTCTCCTCTAATTGCCTGTATCTGATGCCTTGCGATCTGATCGCGTGCCAGTGGTTGTATGCTTAATGATTACCCCCAGATGTACATCTATAGAGCAATCAACTCAATCATTAGGGTCAAGAGTATGTATTCTCTTTTCCCGTCCACATTTTACCGGAGTCCGTGTCTCTCAAGGTGATTACAATGTTTAAGAGTGTCTTATTTCCCCTTGACCAAAGCCGAGAAGCCCGTGAAGCGGCGGAAGTTGTCGCCAATATCGTCCAAAAGTATGAAAGTAACTTAGTTCTGCTCTCGGTTGTCGAAAAACCCAACCCCGATGACCCATCGCCAAATCCGGACATTATGTCCCCGGAGATGGTTGCCGAACTACTCAAAGGCGCTCAAGCCATGTTTAACCAGTATGGCATTAAAACGGAAACCCTGAGTCGGGAAGGCACACCCCCATTTACGATCTGTGATGTCGCCGATGAAATTAATGCCGATTTGATTATTATGGGTTGTCGCGGATTGGGATTAACTGAGGATGGTGCTTCCGAAAGCGTCACCAATCGCGTGATTAATTTGTCACCCTGCCCCGTGCTAGTTGTGCCGTAATACGGAGGATAGGGGGGAGTTATCAGTTATCAGTGAGCAGTTATCAGTTATCAGGAGATGGGGGAGATGGGGAATTTGTGTAGGGGCGGGTTTCACAACTATCTTTTTGGTTACACCCAGATGTAACTAAACCCGCCCCGACTTGACCAATGACCAATGACCAATGACCAATGACCAATGACCAATGACCAATGACCAATGACGAATGACCAATGACCAATGACCAATGAACCATGAACCATGACCATTCAATGGTATC
>NZ_JBKHHI010000386.1:0-6343 GCF_046539235.1 Coleofasciculus sp. | reverse complement strand
AGAAGCTTCACTATTTCCTGACTCAAAACTCCTGTCAGGAGAATCGCGATCGCACTTTATCTTTATTCCCACTTTCCCTATGGCAATGTGATTATGGTTGATCCAGAAGAGGAAGGTGGATGTGCATTTATATCTCATTATCTGCACGGAACCAAAAGAGCAGATACACCTGTTTTTGAAGTATACAAGTCATCCAACCCCATGCTTTTTGAAAAATACCGCTACTTTTTGATAAAAATTTGGGGAGATAGTAGAAAATTATAGTTGTTATAACCCGCGAAGGCGGGTTTTGTCTGTGTAGCTGCGGTTTAAACCGCCCAGCTTGATGAATGGAGGCTTACTCAAAAGCTTGGGGTGTATCAGCAAACCGTTAGCCAGTGGGAAAACAGCGCTTATGAGCCGACTCTCGCTACATCGAAATATCTTATGTTAGTTGCTGATCAGGCTGGATTCGATTACTAATGGCAATTTTGCAGCACTCGTGCGATCGCACTAACACGGACTTATGCTTTCTTGGTGGCACGAGCGCTACCTGTAGGGGTACGGCACTGCCGTGTCCCTACCATAAATGGCGTTTGTTCCTAAGCTCCGTAAAAGCGCGATCGCACGCCCCAATTTTCTGGCATCCTAGAGATGATTACCTGTCCCCTAGAACAGCTTCATGTCCTTCTCCCACTGCACTAATCCAGAAATCCCGCCAGCATCTCAACCCACAGACGTTGATTGGCGTAGAGGTTTGGCAGCATGAAGCCAGATAGCAAGTACCAGCCACTCCTAGAATTTCTGCAACAGAGCAATCAAGCGGAAGTCATTCTCACCTTGGCAGAAATTGAGGAAATTATGAATGACACCTTACCCGACTCAGCACGCAAAAAACGGGCATGGTGGAGCAATCGCAGCAAAGGCGCACTGCAAGCTTCTGCTTGGATGGAAGCCGGATATCGGGTTGAGGATGTGGATTTTGAGCAGCAACGGGTGACATTTCGCCAACCTACAGCAAAACTTAAAGTTCAGCGTATGGGTGACACTGTGCTATGGAACGCTGAACTCATCAAAGCACTGCGCCGCCACATGGGTTTAACCCAGGCAGAGTTTGCCCAAAGGCTTGGAGTGTATCAGCAAACCGTTAGCCAGTGGGAAAATAGCGCTTATGAGCCGACTCTCGCTACATCGAAATATCTAACTTTAATCGCTCAACAAGCTGGATTCGAGTACTGAGAGGAAAGCTAGAGGTTCAGAATATTTTTCAACGGATGTATTGACATCTTACAATGTAAGTTTTACTATAACAAGATACAATCTACATTGTATTTAAGTGTAAATCCTTACTGCGGCTCACCCAAAGTCCTCTCCGTTTTCAAGAGACGGCAACATCTACCCCAACAGTAAAGCCATGCAACCTATACGCGATCGCATCAACCCCAAAACCTTCGTCATCACCCTTGGGCAAATCGCCAAACTCCTGAGAATTCCCCAAGAGCGCATCCTTAACTGGGAAAAATGGCATAACGTTCTTTGGGTACATATCCAAGGAATCGGTGGTTACTTCGTCAGTTATCGCCAAATTGAACAGTGGATTGCTGCTTGTCGCACGCTTATACGTTATTGTCCCAACCTAAATGCCCTCGATCGCCTCTGGCAATCAATATGTCATGAAGCCCAACGCTATACAAAAGAGGCATTATCCCGACTCGAAATAATCCACCAGCAGCGATATCTCTACTTATCCAACCGCTAACAAACCTAAAACGAATGGTACTGACTGGTATGCTGGTGGGCAATGCCCACCCTACGCTAGACAAAGGGTTTCGGCAATCCCAAAATGCTTAATTCAGTGCCATTCACCCTAAACTACATATCTTCAACCATTACAGGGGCGACTCGCTTGCACAAATTAACGAAAATTCTCCCCCATCTCCCTCATCTCCCCCATCTTCCCCATCTCATCTCATCAGAATCCCCGTAAGGGACTCACTTCCAGCACACCATTCGGCTTAAACACCACCTGAAACTGAGCTAAGGGTTGGTCGGGAGCAAATCCGGTTTCCCCACTGCCAATACCAGCCGCTTCTGGGTCAGCTAATTCTGCCAAAGGTGTTTCCGCTACATAATCCCAAGCTGGTTGATTGGTCGGTTCGTAGTCTGCGATCGTGCCATCTTCAGTGACAGCCACTCGGTAATTTAATGGTCTTCGTGATAACGGCGTTCCTTCCCACCGTTCGTCTAACGTGCTGTAGAGTTGATTATTTAATTGTCTCAGTAACGTCCGATCCTTGATTTCTGGTCCTAAACCCGGTTTTTCTTGATATCCTTCCCAAGGACTGACTTGCAACACACCGCCTGGGGTAAACACCACCCGGAACAGAGCAAAGGTTTCTCGGCTTGCTGTACCGCCTTCTGTAGGAATATAGCTCAACTCCGGTAAGGGAGTTTTGTCCGCACTATCAATAGGCGTATCATCAATCGGCTTATAACCCAAAATATCTCCGTCTCCGCCAACTGTAACCTGATACTCTAAATTCTGACTTAACCCTTCCCGGTTATCCCACTCTTGATTGAGTTCTCTGTGTAGATAACGCTTCAAATAACTCAACTCCGTTGGATTCGTAATCTCTCGAGTTGAGGTTAATTCGTCCTCCAGTTCAGCCGCCGAAGGGGGACTTGAGGTGGGGGTTGGGGTGACTTGACCTGGGCTATCTGGGGTTGGAGACGTTGTTTCAGTAGCATTAGACTCAGAAGCTGGCTTGGGAGGACGCACTTCTGGGACGGGTACAAAGAATAAAGCCAGCGCAGCTACAGCTAAACTCGTCACGCCGATCGCAGCAGGTGCGCTTCTTTGGGCAACGGATTTGTCAGCTTGGCGATACCGTCGGGAAATCGCTTGTAAGGGTACAGCCAGATCGGGCAACGTGCGCTGATCCGCCTGGAACTGATCGATCGCCTCAACTAAATCAAATAGCTGTACCGTTGTTAAATCAAGCTGTACAGGGTTTTGACCATCTATCCCTCCCGCAGAAGTCCCCGATGCGCTATGGGAATCAGCGGGAACACCCGAAAGTGCCTCTGCGGGTTGCCCCACCCTTAAACGGTGTAAGTTTTTATCCGGAAGTGATTGTAACTGCACCAAAGGCGGTTTAGCGCCATCAAGTTGGGGGTGAGGGACATGACTCAAAAATTCTTGAGCATACCGACTGACCGACTGAACTAGGTTCTCAAAAAAATCTCGTCCGCCGCTAATGGGTTGCGGCTGACCCATAAAACGGCATTCTGCATTAACCAGAATCGTCATCAGTGGGCGAGCATCAAGCTGGTCTCCACCCCCTGCGGTTGTATCACTTAATCCCTCTAGAATCAGCGTACAGTTGGGCAAACTGTACTGGCGTCGAATTGTCATCGTTTTTTCCTTATGGAATCCACTATTATAGCTACGGACACTCTCAACCTACATTTAAGCTGAACTAGAGAAGCGTCCAGCAGTGATTATCCCTTACCAACTCATGCCCTTATTCATGTACAGACCGTCCATGTTCGGTCTCTACTGGCAGGTTCCCGCTGCCAATCCGCGTCTTCACGAACTAAGGCGCGGTTCATGAACTCTGGTTCGGATCGTTCATCCAACTTCCCCATCAAACAAACTCATCCAAAATCGCTGCATACCAGAGGTTCCCGTACAAAACAGCAACTGGGCTAACAGCGACAATGCTAGCTCATTTAACTTTTCATCGGTACTGTAGACAGAGACCTTTGCCCGTCGTGGGTTCATCCGGCTGCGGAAATGCGCCCGGAATCGCTCTAGATAGGAGGATAAGCGAAAATGTTGTTCGATGGGAACCTGCTTTTGACTCAGTTGTTCATAAGCCAGAAGCAGTTGTCGGATCACCACCGTCATCCGGCGAGCCAGATAACTGGCTATAATCACTAAGGCTTTCGCTTCCTCTAGATTCAGGGGACGGCGCGTGTGAGAGCGTCGCAAGGGATTAGTGCAGCGTAGACGCCAAAGAACCACACGATTGTTGATAATGTCCTGAAGTTCTAGCTGTTTGGCAACCAGCAGCATCGCTTCAGAACCGCCCAGTTCTAGCGCTTCAATGGCAAGTAAAATCAGGTCAATCTGCTGCCGACTTCGTGACGGACATCCCCGATCTGAGATACCTGGATCGGGTAAATTATCTAAAATGACGGGATGGGATGGGGCAGCAGAACTGTTTGTCGGCATTACGCTTACAGTAAGAATCATTGAATCTAAGTAGCGATTGTAGTTGAACTCGTCTTCTATACAGAAAGAATTTCCAATAAATTAGAGATTTATAGGATAACTGACTTTTATCTCTCCGCTTATGTGCCATCTACCAAAAATTTGAGCGATTGTCATCCTTAATTGCGGCTCTTCTAGAATCGCCGCCACCCAGTACGCTGATTGGCTAGGCACTTGCCGGAATAACCCGTCTCATGGTTCAAGCCTCTAGATTTCTAGTGTACGATTTGGCTGGTAGCCAATGACAAGTCACTGACCCACCCTTTCCGATGCGATCATGGCACAATAACTCACAATCAGTCTGCTTCCTTGATTAAATTGTTAAACCCTTTGCTCAAAAACCTTATCTACCTATGGATTTAAAGTCGCTGATTCGGGATATCCCTGATTTTCCCAAACCTGGAATTGTATTTCGGGATATCACCCCCCTGCTGCGCCACCCCGATGGACTACGCTACACCGTTGACATCCTGGCTCAAACCTGTAAAGATGCGGGACTCACGCCAGATTATGTTGTCGGTATCGAATCCCGTGGCTTTATTTTTGGTCCTCCCCTCGCCTATCAACTCGGCGCTGGGTTTATCCCTGTGCGTAAACCGGGTAAACTCCCATCTGCTGTGCATACCATTGAGTATGAACTTGAATATGGTATGGATCGCTTAGAAGTTCATCAAGATGCCTTTGATTCCGGTTGTCGTATTCTGATTGCCGATGATTTAATCGCCACCGGCGGTACCGCCGCCGCTACCGCCAAGCTGGTGCAAAAAATTGGCTGTGAACTGGTGGGCTTTAGTTTTATCATCGAACTAAGGGATTTACAGGGGCGTCAGAAGTTGCCTGATGCACCGATTGTTACCTTGGTTGAGTATTAGGGGCATCAGTGATCGGTGATTGGTTGCGTTCTTCAATTCAAACAAAAGACATGACTTCTTCAACACAGGATTCTTCAACTCGTCAGGGCTTAGATGAGGCGTGGACGGGGTTTATCAGGATTGTCACCAGTGAGACGTTTCTCTACATCGTCAAACGTCTCCTGCAAGCCTTATTAACCTTATTTCTGGCATCTGCCCTCAGTTTTGCCATCATTCAATTGTCACCAGGCAATTACTTGGATACCCTGCGGCAAAATCCCAAGATTTCCCCGGAACGAATTGAGGAACTCCGACAGCAATTTGGCTTGGATCAACCTGCCTACAAGCAATATTGGCGCTGGCTGGTGCGAGTGGTGACTCAAGGAGATTTCGGTGAGAGTTTTGTTTATTTTCGTTCCGTATCGTCTCTACTCTGGGAACGTATCCCCGCCACCTTGCTGCTTGCCATTTCCTCGATTATCGTCACTTGGGCGATCGCGATTCCGCTAGGAATTATTGCCGCCGTCAAGCAAAGCCGCTTTACTGACCGCGCTTTACAGGTGATTAGCTATACCGGTCAGGGCTTTCCCAGCTTTATCACTGCCTTAATCCTGCTAATTATCGCCCAATACACCTCTCCGCTTTTTCCGGTGGGTGGTATGACCAGTATTAATCATACTGATTTGTCTGCCATTGGTAAAGTCCTGGATGTTGGATGGCATATGATTTTACCAACCCTTGCCCTCTCCATCACCAGTTTTGCCGGACTTCAACGGATTACACGCGGGGCAATGTTGGATGTTTTGCGGCAAGATTATATCCAAACAGCCCGTGCCAAGGGACTTCCCGAAAATCGAGTCATCTATGTCCATGCCTTACGGAATGCCATTAATCCCCTAATCACCATCCTGGGTTTTGAATTTGCTAGTTTGTTAAGTGGTGCATTTATTGCCGAATTTTTCTTTAATTGGCCCGGTTTAGGACGGTTGACCTTACAAGCGGTCACGGCTAAAGACACTTATCTGGTGATGGCAGCCTTGATGATGGCGGCTGTAATGCTGATTGTCGGTAACTTACTCGCTGATTTGCTGCTCAAATTTGTTGACCCGCGCATTCGCCTAGAAAATCTCAAATGACGAATGACAAGGGAACTAACTTTGCTGTGTAACCAGTTTGACTAACCCTTCACTCCCCTACCCCAATCTCTCCAAGAAATCCGTGAAATCAGTGTTTTGAC
>NZ_JBKHHI010000385.1:0-6384 GCF_046539235.1 Coleofasciculus sp. | reverse complement strand
ACCAGAACAGTTGTGGCGTTTTGCTCTCAATGCACCCTATGAAAAGGCTTCTCAACTACCCATTCAAGTGCAGGATTATGCCGCGGCGGGTTTACCTCGCGTCATTCGCACGATACAGATGGCTTTTAATGACCGCATCGAAGCTAAACTCCCCTATATGCACATCCCCACATTAGTAGTGCGGGGTGAAAACGATCCGGTAGTCCCTCAAAATTGGACACAAGAAGTGGTGGAGATGTTACCCAATGGCAAATTGAAGATTATTCCCGGTGGGGGGCATACCTTGAATTATAGTAAACCTGTAGAACTGTCCCGTGTTAGTGACGAGTTTATTCAGGAGACCGTAGCAGATTTAATCATAGGAGGAGTGCAATGAATCAACTCTGGTACGAACCCATCCTAGCTTCGATTCTCGCCAACCTAGGTCAATCGCCCCCTTACCTGGCGGCTTTTGATTCAGCCTCAGCGATGTTACGAGGGACGGCTGCATACTTGCGAGGAGAGGATTTACCGGGGTTGGGTATTGCTTCCCCTGCAATTGAACCCTTGCTGGGATTGGTGAATATATTACCCCGTCCCCTTCAGGAATTTATCTACTCAACGGGAAGTGCCAATGAAGGAATACCAGTAGAATACTTAAAAGATGTGCGATCGGAAGTGGTTTCTCAGTGGGTGGTGAATGAATATCCCCAACGAGACTATCCCGCCGTTGCCATCGGGTCTTCCTGTGGCGCATTGGTTCATTTGTATGCCGCATTAGGCATTCCCTGGCTACCCCAAACTTATCTTGTCCCTGTCAAACATCCCGGCTTTGATCCGAATGATATCCAACCTTTTCTGGAGTGGGGAATTAAACAAGCGCCAAAATTTTTAGAAGCAAATCCCGATCTTCAGTTGCATCACATGCACGACCCCAATCAAGACCGCTTGACGAGTAAGGGAATGGCTTATTTTCGGGTGAAGCGGTTGCGTTTGGGAATAGCTTACGAGCGCTTTCTAGAGAATTGTTTGCCCTTAGGCGGTACGATCTTTTTAGTTGAGTGTAACAAGACATGGCCTACCACTCAGATTGATGAGCGCCACTTCTTTCAAATGGGCGCAGTAGGAGGTTTATCACCAGATGAGTATCTGCATGGAAGCGATCGCGTCACCGAGTTTCTCAAACGCTACAACGATCCTCGCACAAAGTGGGATGCACCTGCACCAAATGGGGAAAGTCCTGAATCGGAATGGGGTTTTGAAGCTGCACTACGAGACGATGTAGAGCGTTTTGCTCTTAAGAGAGGGTATAAGGTGCGACGCATTGTTTATGACGAACCTGCTGATCCCAGCCCTTTTGTCGCAGAATTATATCGGGATTGGTATCGGCAACGCCAGATTAACGCCAATCGCTTGCTGGTGGAATCTTTTGCATTGCACGAACCCTATTGGACAATGCGGACGGGTTCAGTTCCTTTTTGGATGACATTTAATGTCCAACCTGACCTAGAGGAGTTGCAACAGTACCTCGATCACACTGACCCCTACAATGAAATATACATGATGCTATTTTCTCACGGGACGGATTCCGCTGGTCTGGCTTCGATTGAACAATGGCGGAGTGTGTTGCAGCGAGCAAAACAACGGGGTGAATTTGTCGGGGTAGATGAGAAAGCCTATCCTAGAGATTTTGCTTCGATGATGCGCTACTATACTGACCTCAAGGAGAAGATTTCTGACCGTTATTCACTTCCCTCATCATTGACTCTTGAACAACTGGATCGGTTTATTGAGGAGAAAGGCGATCGTTTTCCGCTTCAATGGTTGGATTGCAACTTAAGTTGAATCGTTGAATCTTACTGGACTGAAAGACTATGCAGGCGAGACGCCTGCACCACACAGTAAAGAGTTCAAACAAAAAGAAATAACGATCAACTCAATCTTGATCACCCAAACAGGAGGGCAGATATGTCATTCTTACCTACAGGAGATAAATTGCCGATAGTCCTTCAGCCTGACGACGGCAAGTTAATTGATGTCTTAGGTGACACCGTTGCGATCAAAATTACAGGCGAAGATACCGATGGGGTATACACCGTTCTGGAAAATGTTTCTCCACCCCAAGGAGGACCGCCCTTGCATCTGCATCATCGAGAAGATGAGGCATTCTACGTATTAGAGGGAGAATTTGAAGGTAAGCAAGGCTACCTAGTCGTTCCAGCTCCGACAGATCGCCCTGTGGGGATTCCCGATAACCATGCTGAGTTTTGGGTAGATGTAAACAACGTTCCAGGGGCAGTTGTCATTTCTAAAACCTGTGATTGTTCAGGAATGAGGGAAAGCCTTGTTTCGTTACTTGAGCAATCGAGTTTGCTGACCAACAGCCAAGCATCAACTCAGTAGTGCGATCGCAAACAGGATTTTCAGAATGTTGACCCGTTAGCTATCCAGTATGGATCGACAAGTTTAGGAGAATGCATCAAACTGCTGACGGCATTCTCCTCCTGAATTTGGCTAGCCAAAAACTATTAATTCTTGGCAGAACGATGCTTGTTTCTCCGTTTCAGCAAGCCTCCTGCTCCCAAAGCACTAAAGGCAAGCGTGCCAAGGATAGAAGGGGGTTCTGGAACAGCAACGGCAGAGGGAACTTTACCAGCAACCGCATCATCAACAAAGCTGGCATAGTTCGATACTCGCGTCACGCTTCCAAAGCCCCCAAAGCTGGAATCATTAATCCCTACCTCGCCCACACCAGGCACGAAATCAGTCGTTACGCTGGTTGTGGGATCATCTGGGAAATAGTCTTGGTAAACGACAGGATTGCCCTTCTCGTCCGTTTCAAAAAAGTTTTCCTCGTAAACTCGTGCGGAACTATCAACAAAAATATGGGAAGAAACTCCAGCAATCAACCAATTACCATCATCGCCAAGCAAGAATGAAGGTCCACCTGAGTCCCCTTTAGCAGTGTTAACCTCTGTATCCCCCAACCCTAAATCTTCGATTCCGAAATGAACCCCAAAGGCATCATTTTCAGGCAAACCATTGTCAAAATCAAGCAATAATTGGCTACCCGAAATTGCAATGTCAGCCCAATTAAAGACTTCCGATACCTCAGAGGTAGCCACGTCGAAATGAGTTAATGTAACTTCCTCTTCTTTAAAGAGATCCACTAATGCATCAAACCGATTTTGACCAAAGCGCTTTCTGCCATCAATAGAATTCGGTATGTATCCAGTGTTTCCAAGCCCGATATTGCCATAACCAACTTTTGTGAAAATTTGACCGACTTCATCTGTATTTCGATAGAGGTCATATTGCTCAATAAATGCTGGCGCTGGTTCAGCTAACTGCAAAACAGCAATATCATTCCCCCTGACGAAGCCTTCGCCTCCGCCACCTGTGCCACTCCAATTGGGATGGATAAAAAAGTCACTGATAGCGATCGGCAGCCTGATTGAAGGTGAGCCTTGCTCAATATTGAAAACAGCCGATGAGTTATCTAAGACATTACGAATAGGAATTCCTTCATTATCTGTGAGACAGTGAGCAGCGGTAAGAATATGCAAACCTCCACTCAGGAGAGAACCTGAACAGGAGATGCTTTCACCTAACTCTAGTCGTGCAACACCACTAAACTCATCGGATGGAACTAGATAATTGTCTGGATCGGTTGGAGTGACGATCGCTTGTGCAGCGCTTCCTGTACCCAAAAGAGACAACGAAACTCCGGCGATCGCTATCCATGAATTTCGCAAAATAGACATGATATAAATTCCTCGTCACAACAGCCTGCCGAATTACATATCTACCTTTAGAAGGAGTTTTACTTGGAAAGAGCCTTGTAAATACACCCATAATTCGGCACCATATTACCTTTTATCAAAATTTGAGTAATTATTCAACATCGCTAGGTAACTTGGCGTATTTCTATCAAAAGATAGAGAAACTCGTGTAATGCTGACTACTAGACTAAAGATGACTCTACGCAAGGGAAAATTACAAAGCCAGTACACAAGGGTGAATGGTTTCCTAACGGGTCAGACGTGGGGCTTCTCGCGGAAGAAAGCTAAATTTTTTAATTATCGCAGCTAGTCTTTTTATTTCCCTCCTATTGCTGCTACCGATTATATGGATGAAGAGATTCTAGACCCACTCGGCATGGACGATGCCACGTTTATCTGGAGCGCTCGAGTAGAGTCGAAACTCGCCACCGAACACTTGGTGAGCGGCAAGCCGGTGCCTGTGTATCGCCAAGCTGCCAGAGCCCACGGCTCTTTGTACGCAACGGTCGAGGACATTGGTCGGTTCGTTGCTGCCGGAACGGAAGGGACAGGTGGTGACGAACCGGGACGGGGCGTACTCGCGTCCGATAGCGTCGCCGAGTTGCATACCCCAGTAGTCGAGACAACTGGGTTCTATGCTCTCGGCTCTGATACTGCTGGATTGGGACACTTCGTTGAAACCCTCCCAGACGGTCATCGGGCAGTTGCCCACGGTGGACAAGGAATGGGTTCTTGGTCTTGGTATCACGCCGTACCGGAGACAGGTGACGGAATCGTAGTCCTCACCAACAGCGAACGGAGTCTGCAACTTATCGCCGACGTAGCTGGTATGTGGGCTGACCGAATGGGGTTTTTCCCTGTCAAATTGAGTCGTGCGGCGCAGTGGGTAAGGGTTCCGAGCTGGATCGTCGGACTCGTTGCCGTCGGACTGGCTGTGTGGCTCGGATACGGGATCATTACAGGTAAGCTCACGTTCGACCCGTTATGCGATCGCGATCGGACAGCTCGAGCAGTGCTGGGCGGTCTCGCGGTTGCAGTGCTTGGACTGTGGTGGAGTATGGGGCGGGAGTTTGTGAGTCACTTCCTCCCGGTGATTGCCGACTGGGTGGGGAGCGCACTGTCAGTGTTCGCCGGACTGGTATTGCTGAGAGCACTCTTCCCACGCACGGGAGATCCCGCGCCTGGAAGGTAAATTTATAAAATTCGCCGAGAAAACCCCATCCCCTGGTGGGTGGGGCAGTTGACGGAGTTCATCGCACACCAGGGGTGAATTCTGTGGCGAGGTTTCTACGCCCTAGGTACTGCCGCCCAACGGTAATCATCAGGACGACGGTAATGACGAGCCAAAGTGGAGTTTCTGCGATCGAGATGTCTGCACCCGTCTCCCAAGGGTAGGGTAGGTTTGTGAGCTGATGGTCAAAATACTGATTTTCAGGTTGATTCTTCCATTTCGAGGCGATCGCAGGATATGGCTGTGCGAAAGCTCTATGGGCAGAGCCGGAAGGCTACTGAAACCCTTTCCGGTTAGGGGCGCGAGACAGTGTCCTCGGTCCCCACACCACGGTGACAAGGATGGCGACCATAACCCACAGCCCAAAGTCCAATGTTTCTGCTCGCTCTGAGAGGGCAAAGAGTTCACCCTCAAAGTTCCCGATGAAGTGGAGTAGCACTGCCGCCAGCGTGCTTCGGTCGGTGTTGTTGAACACCCACGTATAGATGACAGAACCCGCCACTACTGCTAGCATAAATCTCCAAAACGGCCACGTACCCACCCCAAGCTGCTGTTGGTACGTCCCCTCAATGAAAAACATAGGCAGGTGCCATAATGCCCACACAACGCCAAGAATCAAGCTAGCATTTAGTGCAGTACGCCTGACCTGCAAGCGATCGAGAGCATAGCCACGCCAGCCCAGCTCCTCTGGGATTGGTCCGAAAAACAGCATGAAAAGGATATAGGGAAAGATAGCTAAGGGTTGGTCAAGAAAGCGCTCAGCCTCTCCTAACCCAATCCCGCTACCCCCCAAGAGGGTGTCGAGCAGCGCCGCGATCGCTGTAATCGCAGGTTGCAGCAGCAAAATCACCGCCCACCATCCAAGACCAATACGCCGAACATCGACCACGCGCAGCCTGTATTTTTGCCCACCCTACATTAAATCGGCTTATTGAACAACCTGGATATCAAGAGTTTCTAGCGTAGTACCATCTTCGGCTTTGATGATCACATTTTCATAATCGCCAAAGTAAAATTCGTCTTCATAACGAACAGTAGTGCTATCAACGACTTGAGGATATACCCTGTTTCCAGTTGGTTCGTCAATTCGCAGTACTAAGGTAAGACTATCATCTAGATAATTTTGCTCTACTGGTCTAACTAACTCAGCGCTATATCCCGGATTGGGTAGACGCACATCGCCTTCAACATAAAGTGATGGAATACCGACAGGCATAGGATTTTCATAGGCTTGCCAGTCGGATGTACTCACAGGTAAATCTGTTTCATCTTCACGCATGGAACCTGTGGAAGGTTGATTTTGAGCCAGTTGTTTTTCAGCAGTTACTGTACTCTGCTTCTTAGCAATACTCTCGATTGGTTGAGCGTAAACACTGGAATTAAAAGCAACGA
>NZ_JBKHHI010000384.1:0-6411 GCF_046539235.1 Coleofasciculus sp. | reverse complement strand
TTTTTAACCTTTCAAATTCAATCTCCCTCAGATACGGAATGATGGGTTGGGGGTTCGGTATCAACAAAACGTTCAATAACTTTAAGTAAAATCACCAACGCTCCTAACATTCCCGCCGAATACAGATCCCCACCCCAACTTTCATGCAGCCAATGGAATGCTCCGTCCATGCCGGTGCCATGGAAAAATGTGAGTAGGGTATTGCGAATGATATTACCAATTACGCTAACCAACACCGCACCAATGAGCAAGAGTGTAGTCTTCTGTCGGGATATCCACGCCCCACTCCAGTACAGCAGCATTAAACTCACATATAAACTGGTAAACAGCATCTTTAAGCCGGCGCAGTGGGGGGCGACTTCGACAATTCGTCCGCCGACAAATAAGTTAATGCCAACGACATTAACATCAATGCCAAATTGAATCAATATAAAGCCTGCAACTCCGGCAATAAAGCGCTGTAGGGGCAAGGCGTAGGGTTCGATTAAGTAAGGAAATGCCGTTGGTGTTGCTAAAATCACCAAAAGTAGGGGAAAGCTTTGTAAGCGTAAGCCAGGAATCCCTTTAAACCACAAACAAAGTCCCGCTAAAACCGTGGGAAAGGAAATATTAACCAGTTCCGATTGACCCGACAGATAAAAGACGCCACCAACTGCCAGTAATCCTAACCCGATATAATTCGATTTATCCGGTATAGTTTGCCACTGCTGGCGGTGAGTCCAGGCGATATAGGCGGCAAAGGGCAGTCCAATTAAACCGTGGCTAAAGTATTCGTGTTCAATGCTAATACTTTTATTTAGCCAGCCATCATACCAGTGAATCAGTAGAGGCGCATAGAGGATAATCAGTAAAGCCGCGATCGCACCATCCCACAGGTGACGGTCAATGGCAATGGGAATCTTTTGTCCAAGTTGCATGATCTTACCCCGAAATTACAGCCGCCGGATGCGGTTCAAACAAGCTATTAAGGCAATCAACCACTCGCTCAATTTGAGCGTTACTTATTCCAGGATACATAGGCAATGATAAAATTTCCTGGCACAGGGTCTCAGCATGGGGAAAATCACCCTTTTGATACCCCAAATAGTGATAAGCAGGTTGTAGATGGCAAGGGAGGGGATAATGGATACCTGTTTGAATCCCAGCGGTATTGAGTTTCTCTTGCACCATTTCCCGACTCAGGGAACAGGCGGCGGTAATCCGAATCACGTACAAATGATACACATGACCCGTACCGCTTTGGTTTTGGATGGGGATAATCCCTTTTTCGGCTAGGGGGGCTAATAATTGGTCATAATACTGGGCGGCGGCGTGGCGAGACTGATTCCATTGGGACAAATGAGGTAACTTGGCGTTGAGAACCGCCGCTTGGATGGAATCTAAACGACTATTTTTGCCCAGTTTTGAGTGATAATATTTACGAGGTGCGCCATAATTTCGCAGCGATCGCAAGGTCTGATAGATATCGGGATCACTGGTTAGGACGATTCCGCCATCGCCAAACGCGCCTAAATTCTTACTCGGATAAAAGCTAAAGCCAGCGGCTTTACCCACCGAACCCGCCCGATACCCGTCCCGTTGGGCTAAATGGGCTTGGGCGGCGTCTTCAAAGAGTAACAGGTTATGGCTATGGGCAAAGTTGAGTGATTGCGGCGGTGATACCATCTGACCATAGAGGTGGACGGGTATAATTGCCTTGGTTTTGGGGGTGATTGCCCTTTGTGCTGCATTCAGGTCAATCAGGGCGGTGTTGGGGTCACAATCGGTTAAGACGGGCGTCGCCTTTGCCTCAAGCACACCAATGAGAGTGGCAATAAACGTATTGGCAGGAACAATCACTTCATCACCTGCACCAATCCCATTTGCTTGTAATCCTAGCGCGATCGCATCTGTCCCGGAAGCGACACCGACACCATACTCTGCACCAGAAGCTTTTGCAAAGGCGGCTTCCAAGTCGGCTAAGGCTTGACCTAAAACGAAATCGCCGCGCTGGATAACCGTCTGAATCGCTTGTTCAATGTCAGCTTGAATTGGCTGGTGTTGCAGCGTCAGATCAACAAAAGGAATGGTTTCTGGGGGTGGGGGGTTCATGAATACACTGGGAAAGAATAGGAGTTTACTGAGTTAGGTTATTTTATCCCTTATTTAATTTATGTCCGATTTAGCTGCTAATGCCTACCCTAGAATTATCAAGTTTTGGTAAAGTTTCCGGTTAACCTACGTCTGGTAGCCAAGCTGTAGGGGCGGGTTTTACCGATAACATTTGGGAATCAACCGATAACCTAACTAAACCCGCCCTTCTCTACCATGATGGCGATGAAACGATGAATGATTTTCACCAAAAAGCTAGAATTGTAGCTAAGGGAGTAGCATCGGGGGGACTTTATGAATCGGCTACCACGGATGAACTTTAAGACGTTATTGGCTACCGCTGTTTGTTTAACCCTAATTAACAGTGTAGACCTAGAGGTATCGCGCGATCGCATCAGCGCCTCGATTGATATGCGTCACGACGCCTATGCTAGAAGTAGTGGGGGACGCAGCGGTGGCGGTTCCTTTAGTCGCGGTTCATCTTCCCCTAGCCGTTCATCTTCCCCTAGCCGTTCATCTTCCCCTAGCCGTTCATCTTCCCCTCCATCATCGTCGAGAACATCTCCATCTCAATCTAATCCTACCAATAGAGGAACAACCGGGGGACGAGCTAGTGGCGGTACATTAAACAAACCCACATTTCCAACTCCGACTCAAAGGGAGCCCCATCAACCCAGTCACTCGTCAACCCATCCCAGTCGCACCCCTCACCCGTCTTATGGACATGGACATCAAGGGGTGAACTCCACGAAATCAGCGAACCCATTACCCGTCTTCATCGTTTTACTATTTTTTGGTGTCGGTATTTTCCTGGTTGTTTATCTGCTAATCAGGTTAATTTTGTCTCTTCTCAAACGCCGAAAAGCCGCCACCAATGAACTAGAAAATGATATTGTCACAGTGAGTAAATTACAGGTCGCCTTATTTGCTCACACCCCAAACTTGCAATCAGAGTTATCGGAACTCGCCTTAACTGTCGATACAACGACTCCCGAAGGCTTACTCGAACTGCTGCAAGAATCGGCGTTAGTTTTG
Organism: Coleofasciculus sp.; assembly: GCF_046539235.1. Lineage (GTDB taxonomy): Bacteria > Cyanobacteriota > Cyanobacteriia > Cyanobacteriales > Coleofasciculaceae > Coleofasciculus. Next base: position 3,285 of record NZ_JBKHHI010000384.1, on the reverse strand, counting down.
CTACGTCATTCAGATACCTGGAGTCATGTTTTAAGCAGTTCGCAAAGCGTTGATATCGAGGCAGCAAAAACACTATTTACCCAACTTTCGGTAGAAGAACGCAGCAAATTTAGTGCCGAAACCCTGAGCAATGTTGGCGGAAGAGTGCGGCAAAAAGTTCCGGTAATGCCAGATGCTCAGGAAGACCCAGCGGCTTATATTGTCGTGACGCTGTTAGTGGGAACAGCAGATGATCACCCGTTGTTTGGCGACATTCGTTCAGCCGAAACCCTGAATCAGGCATTACAAAAAGTGGCGTCAGTACGTCCTGACTATTTGATGACTGTGGAACTGCTGTGGAGTCCTCAAAGTCAAGATGATAGTCTAACTTATGATGAATTATTGACGGAATATACAGATATGATTCAAATCATTTAATGAAGAAAAATGCCTCCTCAAGAGGAAATGTAGAGACGTTGCATGCAACGTCTCTACTAACACAGGGGGTTAAATAAAGGGCGACCCGATCAAATTGAGGGGATTTGTTGATTTGTGCAAGCGGGTCGCCCCTACACAAATACAAAAGGTGACATGCTCCTGTTCCCATTTCCCATACCCTTATCTCGTGAAATTTAATTTTATCCTACTCCTTATCGATGAGAAAAAACCATGAAATTTATCAGTCCTAAAGTAGATTATGCATTTAAAAAAATATTTGGTTCTGACCAAAGCCAAGAAATACTGATTAGCTTTCTCAATGCCATTATTTATAGTAACAAAAACGTTATTCGTTCTTTAACCATTCTCAATCCATACAATCCTGGTAAAGTTCGAGAGTTAAAAGAGAGCTATTTGGACGTGAGAGCCATTTTGCATGACGGCTCGACTGTTATTATTGAAATGCAAGTATCCAGCACAAAAGCTTTTGATAAACGGGTCACGTATAACCTAGCTAAGACTTACGCAAATCAGTTAGGCGTTGGCGAAGGTTATTGGCTTTTAAATCCAGTAATTGCTATAAATATTGCTGATTTTATCATGTTTCAAGAAACCCCTAAAGTTGTGACAAAGTTTATTTTAAAAGAAGAGGAAGAGTCATTTAGGTATAAAGCCGTAGAATTAAAACTCATTTTCATAGAATTACCGAAATTCAATAAAACCTTGTCTGAGTTAAACAGTTTGACGGACAAGTGGATTTACTTTATTAAAGAAGCAGCAACCTGGGAAAGCATTCCAGCACCATTAGCGGAAGTATCTGCAATAGAGAAAGCGCTAAATATCGCGAATCAAGCAAATCTCACCGTAGCAGAATTGGAGGAGTTGGAGCGGCGAGGAATAATGTTACAAGATGAAACAGGGCGAATCATTCAAGCTAAAGATGAAGGAATTCTACAGGGAAAGCTAGGAGTAGTAATAAGTTTACTCCAGCAGCGTTTTGGCGAAATTCCTAAAAACATTAGCCGCAAAATCGAAGGCTTGTCTGGGAAAGATTTAGAACGCTTAGTTCAGACAATTTTAAGCTTTAATAGCCTGGAAGATTTGTCGATTTGGTTAGAACAAGATACAGCGGCGGAATAAGTTGGGAGACTGATAGTTGTCCTAATTTTTGGCTTTAGCCAACCTAATTGAATTTATGTGCTTTCGCTGACCTTTTCCTCCCCTCATCTCCTCTCAACGTTGAGACCAAGGAATCTCAGACTTATCGGCTAAGAAACTCGCCACCGCCGCTGCGCCATACCGATTAAGATGACTCGGATCAGCAAAATACTGATTCTGATTTTTCCATTGCTCTCCTAAATCCACAAAAACAAACTCATTGCGAGTCGCTTTTTGCTGCATTCGCTGTCGAAACTGCCGTTCACGAGTTAAACGCACCGAATCTAAATAATCCTCACTCACAGGCAAATTCACAATCACCAAAGGAATCTGCTGCTGTGCTAAAAACGCCTGAATCGAATTCAACGCCATCGCCTGGGAACCGGCAAAGCTAAACGGTTGATAATCCGCATCATAACGCCCAGCCACACGGGGATTTTGTTGATAGTAAGTTTTCGGGTCAAATTTACTATCCATTGGCAAAAAGCCATTGGCATCCATCGCGATCGCACTGTACCCTGTAGTATTGCGTGCCAGTGCTAATCGTTGTGGTTGGCTTCCCCCTAACTGAGTTAAGAGTAACCGAGTCTCTGGAGTGGTGACAGGATTGCTACTGGTTTCAAAGGAAACGCGGGTTAATCGCCAGCGTTCAGCCGTATCATTAGCAGGTATCGTGTCGCTCGGTTGTGTCGATTTATCCGAATCAGGATTCTGGGTAATTGATGCCGGAATCTCTTCACAATTCTCTGGAGTTTTGGTCGTCGGTTCCGGTAGTTTGGGGCGATTTCCTGCCATTACCTGTTGATATCCCGCCGATGTTGCTAAACTATTATAGGTTTTATCCGTTCGCCCACTATTAAACGCTCGCACGCCATCTGCCCAAATCACCAAGCGCGGGAGTTGTTCCGGCGTTAAAAGTTGCCGCAGTTGAAAATCAACCACTTGAGCCGTCGCCCCATTCACGCCAAAGTTGAAAATTTTCAAAACACCTTTTCCGTAACGCGCCAGAACTTGTTGCAGTTGTTGGGGATCAACACCAACTAATGCCCGTGAACTGCCCACAATCAGGACATCTGGCGGACCAACGGCGGCGACGTAAGAAAGATACAGCAGGAGTTGTTCTTCAAAGATGGGGTTATCAAAGCTGGCAAAGGGTAGAGGAGAGGTTTTTGTCGTCGCTTTTTGTTGGGCAACATCTAAGTTCCTCAGATATTCTGCCACCTTTTTCTGAGCAAATGCCCGTTTCGGACTATCCGGTGACACCGATTGCATCGCCTCAATCGCTTGAATCCAGCCTAAGACAACCAAATCCCAATCTTGAGGGGATTGGGCAGATTGGGCAAGATTCGCCGCCCCCGTGGCTTTGTCAATCGCTTTGGTAAAGGGATCAACTTGAGGTGGACAGGATGGGGAATTTTCCACCGCTAGAATGGATTCAGCCTGGGAGTCAGCTTGAGATGGGGAATGCTGACCCTCAGCCGTATCGGGGGGTAAATTTAAGGAACAGCCAGTTACCCCCACCAATAAGGCAGCGAGGGCGGTATAGGGACGTTTCCAATAAAAATTAGCCATAAGGCGATCGCACTCTAGATTTAAATTTTGTGCTGAGAACCACGCTCAGCCGGAATTTATAGCCAGATAGTTTTATCCTTTCTTCATTATGCTCAAAATCGGCAGGGCAATGGATCAAACTTTCTCAATGTATCCACC
>NZ_JBKHHI010000383.1:0-6447 GCF_046539235.1 Coleofasciculus sp. | reverse complement strand
GATCGCATCGAAATCTCATCCTCACCACTGGTTAATATTGTCAACTACCCGACGCTGATGCTCGGCATACAGCGCGGGCTTCCTACCCAGAAACTAGCCGATGAACCCTCTGAGAGCAAAAGTCCTACCCTAAGTGTACCTCATCAGCGTGGGAAACGCTGTACTAGGTGTGATCACAAAAATTGTTCCTTTCTACTAGAGAATTGAAAGCTATGAGGGCTACCTCTTCAAGAACGATGCCAACGGGTTTGTCCATCGGGTCGATCTATCAAGGCAATGCCTGCTCCTTGCAGTTGATTGCGGATGCGATCGCTCTCGGCATAGCGTTTTTCTTGGCGTGCTTGATGCCGTTGTTGCAGTAGTGATTCAATCCAATTTACATTAATCTCTGGTAAGGTTTCGGCTTGAACCTCTAAACCAAACACCCCAGCAAGCTGCCTTAACGTCTGCGATAAAGCACGTAAGTGCACATCCTCAAGTTCCTGAGACCCTTGATGGCAACGCTGATTAAACTCTAGAACAGTAGGTTGTTTGAACGCCACACTCGATTCAACGTAACTCATTGTATTTTCTCCTGATAATAAGCGAGTTAAAACAGCGAACCATCAACGTTCCACCTTTACTCCTGGCGGATAAAGATGGTTTTTAATTGGTTGGTCTTGGATCAAATGCTCTCGCACAATCCGACAAGAGCGGTGTAACTAGCGTTGAAAATTCACCCATGATAAATTTCCTAAAATGTGGTACTAATACCCAGCCGAAAACTACGTCCCACGGCAGGATAACCGGGATATTGCTCGTATTGTTCGTCAAATAAATTATCCAGGTTGCCGTTCAATACCACAGTCCTGCCCAGGGGGATACGGAGTTTGAGATCGACGGTGGTGTATCCTGGCAAGGATTCGGTGTTGGTGTTGTTGACGAAGTAACTACTGAGATGGCGCAGAATTATACCTGTGTAAAGTCCTGCCGGTGTCTCGTATGCTAGTCCAAAATTGACTTGATCGGCATCCCGGAAACTCAGTCGGTTATCTTCAATATCCGGATTGCGATCGCGCACAATACGCGGGTCATTCAGGGTATAGTTGGCAAAGGCATAGAGATGGCGAGCAAGTTGCAGGTTCAGAGCCGATTCTAAGCCCAACGTTCTCACTTTACCGATGTTTTCGTAAGTGCTGGGAGAGCCAAACTTAAAGTTAATCAGATCGGAAATGGTGTTACTAAATAAGGTGAGCCGCAGCAGCCCTATTTTACCCAATTCCTGATCGATACCAATATCAAAGCTATCTCCCCGCTCCGGTTTTAAATCAGGATTCCCTACCACATTAAAAGCAGCTAACCCTTCCAGGTTGGAGATTTGCGGTCCCCGAAAACTTCTGGCATAGTTGGCTCGTAACGTTGTGCTGTTTGAGAGAGCAAGCCGTGCGCCAACGCTGGGAGATGTAAATGAGCCATTCACCAAGCTATTGAAATCTTGTCGTAGCCCCAAGTTAACGCTGAAACTGGGGGTAAAATTGACCTCATAGCGGGCAAACAGTGCGCCCTGCGTGATGTCGCCATCGTAGTTTACTTCGGTGCTGTTAGTACCATAACTGAAGGTGGTATTGCGCGATCGCGTGTTGCGGTAATCCGCGCCATAGGTGAGCGTCTGGTTCTTCGCCACTTGCCAATTATGCTGTACTTGCAGCCCAATCGCCCTCCGATTCACCTCATCTTGAGTACCAAAGGTGTTTGGGTCAGGATTGTTGTAGTTATAGTTGAGGAAATCAGTGAGGTTAATGCGATCGATCTCGAAGGGAAAATCATTGTTCGCCTCAGTGCGGGTGTAACCTACTGTCCAGCCAATTCCGCTACTGCGTCCCCTCGTTTGAATTGCCTGCTCATTTAACCCAAAGCTCCCTGCCGCTGTCCGCAGAGTAACTTCGGGTTTATCTGAGGGAGAACGAGTGATAATGTTAATCACACCGCCTAGTGCGTCTGAACCGTAAAGTGTAGAGCCACCCCCCGGCAGTAACTCAATGCGTTCAATGTTATCGGCTGTGAATTCTGACAAATCAAACCCACCGAAAAAGCCCACGTCATTGATGGGGCGGCCATCGAGTAAAATCAAGACCTGTGCTGAATTGGAGCCACGAATAAACTGACTACTCAAGGCACCTAACTGTCCCCCTGCCGTGCCATCACTCAGAATTCCCGGCAGGTATTTTAAGGCTTCTTGAACTGTCCTCGCTCCCTGTGCTTCAATCTGCTCTCGATTAATCACATAGACGGGGCGGGTGGAGTCTCTCACGGTGGCTTCCCTGCGAAATGGTGCATACACAGGTTGATTCAGAATTTCGTCCGTGACGATAATCTCAATTTCTTCTTCTACCTCTAGGTTGGCATCGGGTGACGGCGTTTGGGCGATTGCACTTGATGCAGAAGCGATTGCAACCGTTATCAATCCCGTCAAACTCCAGCCAAACATCCCCACTTTCTGGGGGGCAAACAAACTACTGCTATCCACTCAAACCTCGCAAAATGACTAAACAGGCTGTCCAGATGCACGACTCACCACGACAATTCGTCCCGTTATGACGCCTTCACTGTTGCCATAATGGAAAAATTGTGATGTCTGACAACGCAACTGTTGCCTAAAACAACTTGATTAAATTCAACAACCCTAACCTAGCTATCGCTTGAGGTTAGGGATTGCCAGAGACAGGTCTGGCGACGCAAGAGTTGAATATGACCATTGAGCCGTTAGCTGGCACGTACTTCCAGGTGCGTGTTATTGAGTGGGGCAAAAATCTTTTTACCATCTTCTGTACCTCGCAGATAGATTTACAGTTCAACCAACATCGGCGGGCATTCTGACTCAGAGACATCAGTCTCATTACAGCTGCGGGACAGCGTCGGATTTGCACCAAACTTTCCCCATTACTTCTAACGGCTGCTCCCCGTTAGAACCGAGTTATATTGGCAATTATATCACGGTTTAAGCCATGAGTACCTGTGAAATTTTATGCATCGCCCAATCAATCTCTTCTAAAGAAATCACCAGAGGTGGAGCAAAGCGAATAATATTATCCCGCGTTTCTTTGGCTAGTATTCCCTCGTTTGCTAATGCCTGACAAAAGCGCCTTGCCCCACCCGCTTCTTCATGCAACTCTACTCCAATCAGTAGACCTTTACCTCGCACTTCTTTGATATATGGACTTTCAATAGATTGGAGTTGTACTAAGAAATATTCTCCCAATTCTGCCGCCCGTTCTGGTAAATGTTCTTCGAGAATCACATCAAGTGCCGCACTACCAACTGCCGCCGCTAAAGGATTTCCCCCAAAGGTACTGCCATGATCTCCCGGCTGAAATACATTCATGACCTCTTCGGTACTTAAAAAAGCCGAAATCGGATAAAATCCACCTGATAATGCTTTTCCAACCGTGATGCCATCCGGCTTGACACCTTCATGTTGATGGGCAAACATTTTACCCGTTCGTCCCAATCCTGTTTGAATTTCATCAAAAATGAGGAGTACCTGGTTTTCTCGGCAAATCGTTTCAGCTTGCTTTAAGAATCCTGCCGGAGGAATAATAATGCCTCCTTCTCCCTGAATCGGTTCCACTAAAAATGCTGCTGTGTTAGGAGTGATCGCATTTTTTAGTGCCGACACATCACCAAATGGAATAACTTTAAATCCAGGGGTCAAAGGCCAGAATCCATCTTGATATTGTTCTTCAGTAGAAAAACTAATCAGACTAATGGTGCGACCTGAAAAATTATTACTACAGACGATGATTTCGGCTTGATTGGTCGGCACTCCTTTGACGGTATAAGCCCACTTGCGAATCGCTTTAATAGCCGTTTCGACAGCTTCGGCTCCACTGTTCATAGGGAGAACTTTGGGTAAGCCAGAAATTCGACACAACTTTTCGTAGAATTGTCCTAATTTGTCGTTACGAAAAGCACGAGATGTTAAAGTTATTTTTTGTTAATCAAAAGAAGCAGCCTATTCGCAGTTCGTAATCACTAAAGTGATTACTACAAGCTGCTTATTTATAGTACATGAAACCTGTTGCCCATTCTGTTTGAATGCAGAACTTAGATAACATTTGGGGCAATCGAGTATATCGTTGCGGCTTTTCTAAGGATGATTTCGCCGTCATCCGTACCTCGCGGATAAAAAACAACTGGAACTTATGCGATCGGCGGGCATTCTGACTCAGAGACATCAGTCTCATTACAGCTGCGGGACAGCGTCGGATTTGCACCAAACTTTCCCCATTACTTCTAACGGCTGCTCCCCGTTAGAACCGAACTGTGATTTTCACTATATCACCATTATGTGTTTTTTGTCTCCCCTGTTCCCCTGATTTTGCCCACAAGGGGAATAAACAAGGCGAATGGCGGAAATGGGTAAGTCCGGAAGCACCAAAATTCCCTTGGCTCGACTGACTCTAAATCCAGATGTAGCACAAAAGTACTATTACTGTTTAAACAAACTTGGCAATCAAAATAATAATCATTGTCAAAGTTAAGGGAATATAGTCTCGCGGCAAAAAAGCCGCTTCAATACTAGATCAATAGGAGGACGAAAATGTCTCACCTTAATACACCTATTTTAGAATCTTTGACCGCTGTCTTTCACGTCATAGCGAGTGCAAGAGTCTACACCAAGAGCGACATCAGCTAGTAATTCATCAGCTAGGTCGAGAAGTTTGGCGATTCGCGCATCGCTGAGTTGGTAGTACACGAAACGACCCTGCTGTTGACGGACAACTAAATCGCAACAGCGTAGACAACTCAGATGATTGGAAACATTAGACTGGGTGAGTCCTGTTGCTTCAACAATTTCGTTGACATTCTTGGGTCTATCTCGCAAAACATTGAGGATGGACAAACGCGAGGAGTCAGAAAATCCCCGAAACATTTTGACCTTCAGGTCAGTAGCTTGAGTTTTGGTGACTTGAGGTTTGGCAATCATTGATAGGAGGCAACAGGCTTGTGGCTTGATATATTAGTTGTTACTGATATTTACTAATATAGCAACGGACATATCGATTTAGACATTATAGTTTGCGTTAAAGGGAAAAGGGAACGGGGAACAGACAACATGTCCTAACTGCCTTGGCGACTACTATATCTCCTACTACGTAGCACCAGCAAGAACTGAGAAACTAGAACCATAACAGGCAGTTCGATTAGGGCACCAATAACTAAAGCAAGGGCAACCAAGGGACGCTCTGGAAAAGCAGATGTGGCGATTGCCAGTGAAATTGGTGAGTTCCTTGCCAGAGTCGTGCAACTAAAGCAAGCAAATTCTTCATAGCTAAAATTGCCCAGACGCGCAATAATTTGACTGCTCAAGAAGTTTATACTGAAGAAGATTAAGACAGGCACCAGCATCTTTAGCAGTAAATCAGGGCGTTGAATTACAATCAGCCCCTGTGATGCAAACATGGCGGCGATTGCTAAACAAAGAAGTAACGTTTGCCCTGATGCTATCTTCAGCGGAATCTGAAGCCAAAAACCAACCCAACGTGGAAGTAACCACTTAGTTGCAAGTGCCAGAAGCATAGGAACAGCCAAAACCAGCATAACGCTTTCAAGCAGAATTGTTGCATTAATATCTACCAGAGTTCCCGCAAAGACCACTAGGTAGATAGGCAAAAGAACAACCTGCAAAATTAAGTTCCAAGGAAGCAAGGCTGTAGCCAGGGCAACATTTCCTTTGGCAATACCAGTGAAGATGAGATACCAATCAGTGCATGGTGTAACCATCAACATAATCAGCCCCACCCAGAGATCGGGAGAATCCCGTAGAAAAATTGCTCCTAATCCCCAAGCAAAAACAGGAGTCCAGAGAAAGTTTATCCCTAGGCTCAGTCCGGTCACTTTATAGTTTTGAAATGCATTGCCTAAGCGATCAAATGGAATATCTAGAAATACTCCATAGAGCATCACCGTTAGGGATGGAACCACAAAGGATAGAGCATTTTCGGCAACCCATTTTATTTGTCCCAGCGCCAACCCAACCGAAATAGCAATGATAATAAACAAAGGTTGGAGTTTTTCAGTCAAGCTCACGTTGAAAACCTCTATTGAATTGGTGAAGAGAATGACAGGCGTACTGGGGATTGAGCCGAGATACCTGCATGAAAGTGCAAATAGTCCTCAAACTCTTACAGTATAAAGGTTTTCCCTAGGAGGGATAGACAAACGCCAGGAGTCAGAAAATCCCCGAAACAGTTTGACCTTCAGATCGGTAGCTTGAGGTTTGGCAATCATTGATCGGGGGCAACAGGCTTGTGGCTTGACATATCAGTTGTTACTGATATTTAATCATAGCTTTAAAGAGTGCTTCTACCTGGTGTAGAAAAGGCTTGTGTCAACTTTGCCAGTGGCAAGCTTACCGTCTCTTATGACCCATGCCAAGTCGAGGAAAGGGTGATTCGCGATCGCATC
>NZ_JBKHHI010000382.1:0-6456 GCF_046539235.1 Coleofasciculus sp. | reverse complement strand
GATCGCGTCCTTTATTTTTTGCCCGTTTTTCGGCGTCCCGACAATGTTGTAAAATATCCCGTTGGGGAACTTGATGTCCTGCCCAAACAAAGCCAACACTATAGGTAAAATCCAGATTTAGGTCTTCTTTTATCTGCTGTTGCTGGTTTTTCCAGTGGCATTCTAACTTTAATAACCACTGCAATGCCTCTATCGGTTTTAGCTTCTCCGGTGTTTCTGAGGATTGGGTTTCCTGACTGTACAGCACTCCCAGAAAATCATCCCCACCCGCATAGATAACCCGTCCTTTTCCCTGGGGAAACAAGTCTTTTTTTTTCTGAAAATCATGTCCCCATTCCCGAACTAAATCGGTAAAATGGTTGAGTTGCTCATCTCGCTGCTGGAGATTCATCTCAGGGCAACTCGCCAAGGTTCTCAACTTATCCCCAACCCGATCACCATCCCCCATAAACCAACCTGTCCAATATCCCGGTTCCCGAATAATATCTTTAAATTCTGGGTCATCATCTTTGGCTTTGAGTCTATCGATACCAATGTGATCAGCAATGGCGTCGTAGGTAACTAAACGCTTAACCAATTCCGGAATACTCAGACGTTCATTCGGCGCAACATACCTGCCAATTTGCTCAAAATATTGGCGATTCTGATCAGGTGGAGATTGCTTTTTTCTCAACTCTTCCAGAGACAAACTCGGTTGTCCGACTCGTTCATCGGGGTTATCCAAAAGCCAAGATAAGCGACGATAGAATAGTTCCATCTCCTCTTGTTCCGATTGGCTGAGTAAACGACCAGGATTAGAGTCTAGCTTACCCAACTGATGCCACGCGATCGCATCGGTTCCGGTTAAACTGGAACTCCCGCCCACCCAGTTTATGGCAATCCAATCCCGCCTCAGTTTGCGAGTTTCCAAGTCATCCATGGCGGCTTGAACCGAGTCACCATATCCCCAAAAGACTTCCCAGGTGTAACTTTCCCAGCGTTCCCACTCCCCCTTGCTTTGTCCTGTTTTGCCTTGAGTTTGTGACCAACAATACTGGTCTTTTGGGATACCCAAATTATCTTCTATCCACACTCGGCAAATCTTTAGAATAGTCTGCCATTCTTTTAGGAGAGTAGTTTGGACAAGATTGCGGTCAAATTTCCCTCGAACTAGAATCCGATTCGGCATTCCCTTTGCCACATTGGGCAATCCTGGAGAAATTACCGTGAATCCTAAGCATTCTGCCTTTTGCACCAGTTTAAAACTCAAAAAGGATAAGATTAGCGAAGATCCATACAAATCTCGAAGTTTGCGGGATTTTTCGATAAATCCTTGTACAGGGGCAAAGCTGGCGGCGGTGTATTCAGACATAAAACTTACGGGTATTTAGGCAACTCAGTAGATACCATTTCGCTTGGTTACGCCACCCATAGCTTTTGTGGGAGGACTTTTTACATGGGGCTTGTGAACCAATCCCTATTTTCTGGCTTGCCCATTTGCTCGGAATACAGAGGTGTTTTCCTTTCTGTTTGGACACATCATTTATGTTCCAGACGCGCCATGGCGCGTCTCTACAATGGTGCCGAACGTCCTTTGAAAAATCAATTAGGACTAACGACACCCTAAACTATCCCGCGTTGAAACGCCGGTGACGGGATTAACACCATCTGCCCGTTGACACATTAACGATATTTGATAGGTGTCAAGGATTGCACCGGAAAAATCAGCCCCTGTAATTGTGGTATCAAAAAAGCGGCTACGACTGGCAATAGCATTAGTAAAAATAGCATTGGTTAAATTAGCGCCGTCAAAGACAACGCGATCAGCTAAAGTCTCGGACAGGTTAGCTCCGCTTAAATCAGCCTCAAAAAACGCCGCTTTGGTGAGAATTGATCCTTGAAGAGAAGCTCCTCGAAAAGAGGCACCGCGTAGATCGGCACCAGCAAACGAGGTTCCCTCTAAATTTTGATTGGAAAAATCTCGATAGTGTAATTCAGTAAGCGTATAGTTGACGCTATTCTCCTGTGCGATCGCGCTAGGCAAGTCTACAATCCACGCGAAAAGTGCAATCAATAATCCTATTCCAATGGCTAAACGTTTCCCAGCTTTTTTACTGGGGCTGTTTTCGGTTCGTTTTTGGCTCGCATTAGTCATCGTTTCTTCTTTACATTCAAACTGATGGGTTCATGGTTCATTGTTCATGGTTCATTGTTCATTGTTCATGGTTCATTGTTCATGGTTCATTGTTCATTGTTCATTGTTCATGGTTCATTGTTCATTGTTCATTGGGAATCTTCTCCCCCAGCTTCCCCAGCTTCCCCAGCTTCCCGACGCGCCATGGCACGTCTCTACATTGCTCCCCCTGCTTCCCTATCTCCCTCATCTTCCTCATCTTCCCCCGCACCTTTGCGCCTTACCTCTCACCCGTTAAACTGCTTTTTGTTAAGATACATTAATGAGTCAATAGTCGCCCTATCTTACCAAACAACTCATGATCACTGAACTTTTGCCCTTTCAATTCGAGTTAAACACGACAGCGATCGCGGGTGCATCGTTGTGGGCGCTAGCGCTGTACTGGGGCTTCTCGACGCTAAGCCACTGGATCATGGAACAACTGAATCGCTGGTTTAACTTTGCCGAGCGATCGCTCTACACTTCCATGAAGGAATATGAACGCACTCGCCGGGGAAGAGAAGCCCAAAACGCTTTCTATGCTTCCCTGTTCAGCATTGTGCCATTTTTAATCGTTGGCGCTGGCTGCAACTGGGGTGTTGAACTCACTTTGGGTTCGAGTTGGGCAATCAGTATGGGGCTTCTGGCTTGTATCAGTGGCGCTGTTTATGAACTAGGGCGTCGTGATAGTCAATCGAATTAATCATATCCTTTATCCTGCCTCAGAGTCAGCATTTTAATGATCGAATTGTCAAGTTGAAACTTTGTTGGTATAAATGTATTGATGGCGATGGAGCTCGCCGAAACCGCCTGTCAGTTTGTACCTGATCAAGAACTAAAAGGCTGATAGCTCCTACTTTCCTGGCTTGCTGCGGGAAAGTAGGGCTGGGGAAATTAACAACTCAACCCCTCACCCTGGGCAAGCTGTTGGTAACCAGCTACTGGGGAGAAGATTGCATGTTAACCAGCGCGTTGTGGATTTTATTGATGGGCTTTTTTGGGGGTCAAATTGCCCGTCGTTTAGGTGCGCCACCGTTGATCGGTATGATTTTGGTGGGAATTGTCCTCGGACCACAAATTGGCAATATTATTAGTCTACAGGTGCTGGAAGCGGCGGATAGCCTGCGAACGGTTGCTGTGATGGTTATCTTGATGAAAGCGGGATTGGGGCTGGATCGAGAAAAGCTGCTGTCTCAGGGAAGTGTGGCGCTGCGGTTAGGCTTTTTGCCTGCGGGGTTTGAAGCAGTTGCGATCGCGTTAGCCGCCATCTGGATTTTTCACTTTGATGTTCCCACGGGATTACTCTTAGGTTGCATCATTGGCGCAGAATCTCCGGCGGTAATTGTTCCGGGAATGCTGCGGCTAAAACGTTTGGGGTGGGGAGTGACGAAGGGAATTCCCGATGCGATTCTGACGGGGAGTGCCTTATCCGATGTTCTATTATTACTTTTATTCAGTCTACTGTTAAGTTTTTTAGGTCAGGGCGGAATTGAAACCATCACCCTTCCTGGAGGATTTACAATTTCGGCGTGGCAATTACTACCGTTGCAAGTATTCATTGAAATCGGACTGGGCATCTTGATTGGCTACGTGGCGGCTCGTTTCATCGTCTCGCTACTAACGGAACAAAATTGGACACAAAATACAGTTCAAGATGTTTTAATTGCCGCTGGAATTGCGTTATTATTGGTGATTGTAGAAAAAGCATTGCCCTACTCTGGCTACTTAGCCGCTATGGGAATGGGGTTCTTTTTGATTGAATTGGATGCACCGTTGGCTCGACGCCTACGGGGTGGATTTGATAGCCTTTGGGTTGTGGCGGAGATTGTTTTATTTGTTTTATTGGGCGCTAGCGTTCAACTTCAAGTATTAGGTGATACAATTTTACCAGGACTTTTAGTATTAGCCATTGGCTTGTTTATCGGTCGTCCCGTGGGTTGGTATTTATCGACAGTGGGAAGTAATTGGACTGGGCGAGAACGGCTGTTTTTGCTGCCAGGAAATATGGCAAAAGCAACGGTACAAGCGGCAATTGGTGCGATTCCCTTAGCCAGGGGGATTGAAGGGGGAGAAATTATTTTAGCCATTGCAGCACTTTCCATTTTGACTACAGCACCCATTGGTGCTTGGGCGATTCCTACATTTGCGCCAAAATTATTGGAACGGGGAGAGGTTGATCCGACGAAAGTAACGGTAGTGACTCATACTGTACTGTTAGCGGCGGTGGATACCTCTCCTTTGGCGATAGAGGTTTTGCGGAAAGTCGCTAGTATTGCTCGAGGCACGGATGGAGAAGTAATTGTATTACATGTGATCAATAATGACGAGATAGAGGACTTAGAAAAGCTGCGCGATCGCACTCAACGATTACTCAGTGATATTCGCTATAAATTTATCACGATCAAGGGTTCCATTCCAGAAGAAATTGTTCGGGTGGCGCAAGAGTATCAAGTGGCAGATATTGTCATGGGGAAACGGGGACATCAACCTTGGCAACAGGTGCGAGTCGGTTCCGTATCGCAAGCAGTTCTAGAAATAAGTTCTATCCCGGTTATCTTAGTAGAAGATCCGCAAAACGAATTGACGGGAAAAAGCCGCATGGTTTGATAATTAGGGTTTGCTGCACAATCAAAAAACCATTAGCCATCAATACTTTGAGTAGCCTTGACATTGGCTCATTTTCGGTGGAAAGAGAATCAATGAACTCAGCTTGCTAGCGCCAATAGGGACGCCCTTTCCAAAATACGCCAACGAGAACGGCAAATAAGTTGGCATAACTTAAACTTACCAAAACAAAGGGTAAAGGCAACAGTGATTTTAACCACAAGGTTAGGGCTAAACAGGGAACTAATGCCCACAAGCTGCTATTGTTGATCAAAACTTGGGGATACAAGCGTTCTAGAATATAAACCGCGAGAACTCCAAATCCCGCCGCAGCCATTAAGGTGATAATCATCCCGAGGGGAGGAGTATAGAGAAACTGGAGCATCTCGCGGATCGCAGTGGATTGGTTAGCACCTAAGCCGATGATAATTTCAAGGACGATCGCAACAGCAGTGGTAATCCCTGAGATTTCGAGTAGCGATCGCCAAGGGAGAGATCGTAAGCGATACATGGAATTTTATCAAATTGGGGGCATCCTGCTATTCTACCGCTCTAGCTCCCGTGAAACGTCAAAACCTACTGGCGTGGCACACCTGAGAACTAAGGGTCTTCCGTACTGAGTGTGCTAAATTGTTAGTTTGATTAGTCCGAACATTGAACAGTAAGAGCTTTAGCCATTTCTTCCCATATTTCAAGTCATTTTGATGGACTTAGGCGCTACAGTCCTTGTGTGGTGAGCGTTATGAACTCGCTCAAGCTGATAGTTTAGCACACGCTTGTCCGGAAGAACCGTTACGCTACGCTAACACACCCTACATATATAGCCTTTGCGTAAACCCGATTAGTATTAGTAACGAGCAAGATGCTCGCACTACCAAGATTTGATTAATTCTACCGCTCCAAGAGCAATGTCACAGGTCCATCATTTTCAATCGAGACGTGCATCATCGCCCCAAATACCCCCGTTTCCACTCGTAACCCACTTTGGCGCAGCTTTTCCACAAACTGCTGATACAATTGTTCGGCTTGTTCTGGATTTGCCGATCGCGAAAACGATGGGCGACGCCCTTTGCGACAATCCCCATACAAGGTAAACTGACTCACCACCAACAATTCGCCGCCAATTTCCTGAACCGACTGTTCCCAGCGATCGCTATTGCTATCGGTTCCCGGAAATAACCGCAAATCCAAGCATTTTCGCGCCATCCAATCTAATTCAGCTTCCCTATCACTATCCGCAATCCCCACGAGCAAATTTAGTCCTTGACCAATTTTGCCAACGACTTCACCGTTAATTGTGACTTGAGAGGATTTAACTCGCTGGATAATAACGCGCATTTACAATTTACATAAGTGTGTAGGGGCGGGTTTTACCCATAACGCATCGGATCAAACCACTAACTTAACTAAACCAGCCCTGACTTGACCCTTCGCTTACAGAAATCGAAACCTAATGTGTGTTTACGGTTGGGTTAAGGGGCGGGTTTAGTCACATCTGGGTGAGAGAATAAAGGATAGTTGTGAAACCCGCCCCTACAGAATGAATGACAAATGACGAATGACAAATGACGAATGACAAATGACGAATGACAAATGATGAATGACAAATGACGAATGACAAATGACAAATGACAAATGACAAATGACGAATGACAAATGACGAATGACAAATGACGAATGACAAATGACAAATGACAAAT
>NZ_JBKHHI010000381.1:0-6492 GCF_046539235.1 Coleofasciculus sp. | reverse complement strand
CGCACTCTTCAATCCCATCCTAAACTCCATCTGGCTCTTACCCTAGCGTAACTGATGCCAGCTAGGAAAAAGCGCGATCGCACTCCTCAATCCTATCTCTAAGCTTCATCTAGCTCTTTTGGTAGCGTAATTGATGACAATCGTCGATATCAGACCCTATACAGGTTATGCTGGGGTCTAGCATTGGTGTCGCGATCGCACGATTACGACGGGAGCATGTCAGAACACAAAATGTTCTTGTAGGTTGGGTAGAGCGTAAGCGTTACCCGCCACGCACAGATGGATAAGAATGAATTTGGTCAGTTATTAGCTCAACGGCAAGTCTTGCGTCACTACGGTGCTGAAGAACTAGAGGATGATTTACGCTATGCCCGTTGAGAGTAATATATTACTTTTTCTTGAGTGCAGAAGCACCTAATAAGCTGTTCGGCATTTAAACCTTAATATCAGGAATGGCGAAAGCCTTGTAGTGCGAGCATCTTGCTCGCTACTAATACCCAATTTAAATGCATGACAGCTTACCCCGACAGCTAACAAGCCCAAAACAGAGGTTGGTTCCGGTACAGATTTTGTCTCTAGATAGGAGAAAACTTGGCTTGAATTGAAGGAAAGATTGTCGAAACTGGGATTGAGAGATACCCAAACATTTGGTGGTAAATCAGGAATAACCTTCGTTTGTCCCTGAGTGGCTCCGGGAGCTGACATCGTATCGACTTCAATATGTAAAGGCGTTTCTGTAGAGAAATTTGGCTCACTCAGGTTAATCGCCGCAACTAAATCCCAAACTGGGTTAGGATCATTTTCGCTTTGAATCACGGTGAGCGCAAAGTCTAGAAATTCTGCGGCAATTATACTTTCAGGTGTACCTGTCGCCAACCACGCCTGATAATCATCGCGATCAAACTCAATTTGATTCGTCGCATCCAGGGGAGTCAACTGAATGTTCAAACCTTGTTCTCCAGCTTCAAACACCTCTTGCGCGGCGACTGGATCAACCCAAATATTAAATTCGGCTGTCGTGTTGGTGGAAAAGGGAGGAAACGGCAAAACCGACAAGTTTCCTGGTACAAATACAGCACCCCCCATAATTTCTATGACCGCGATATTATCAATAATTGTCGGATCAAGTCGCAGCGCTTCGGCAATATTGGTGAGTGGACCCGTTGCTAAGATGGCGACAGGTTCCGGTGATTGTTGGATTGTCTCGACAATGAGTTCTGCTGCGGGTCTTTTTTCAACAGGTGGCGCGGTTTCTGGTAGAGTAACAAAGGGTGACCAAAATGTATCCGATTCATCCCGAATAAATTCTGGAAAGGCATTGTTCCCGGCTAGGGGATCAGGTCTACCTACTCCAATCGGGATACCTGTTACCTCTAACCGCCCCAGCATCCGTTCTAGATTATCCACAAATATCTCAGGATGAGCAATGCCTTGGGCGATGGTAATTGCCTGAATATCAAATTTAGGATTTGCCAGCATATAGGCTAAGGCTGTCATCCCATCTTGGCTCCCATCATCATCAACAATTAGGGGAGTTGGTGTCATGGAGGCGTCAGCTTGGGGAGTATCCACGACTACGCCAATTAATAAACCAGCAGTCGTGGCTAAAATAATGGCAATTTTGGTAAAGCTGCTGTTTAATATCAGATGTTTAATACTGATTAACCGAAGTAATTTATTGGTGATTGTACTGGTTGTCTCCGATACCATGGAAATTTTCGGGGATAGCTATTTTAAATGAGTCGTGAAACCCAACAGATGTTAGTCCATTTTAATGGACTTGAGTTCTTAGCCCGGAGTTTGAACTCCGGGCAGATGCTATCGCCTTCTCTCCTGTAACTTGCGATAAACATCCCGCACATCAATCTGGTGATGCGCTAAGGCGACTAGGGTGTGATAAAACAAATCCGCCGCTTCCGACGCGATCGCATCTTTCTCATCATCCTTGCACGCCATTACCACCTCGGCGGCTTCTTCGCCAATCTTTTTAAGAATCTTATTATCCCCACCATTAAATAGCTTACAGGTATAGGATTCAGGAGTAGGATTATCCCGGCGATCGCAAATCACCTCAAACACCTGAGACAATGTATCCGCAGGCGGTGCAGCCTTTATCCCATCCACCTGATGAAAACAACTGCGTTCCCCGGTATGACAGGCAATATCCCCCACCTGTTCCACACCAATCAGCAGCGTATCACTATCACAGTCATACCGGAGCGATCGCACATGCTGCAAATGACCCGATGTTGCACCTTTGTGCCATAATTCCTGACGCGATCGACTCCAGAACCAGGTTTCCCCCGTGTCCAAGGTTTTCTGCAATGATTCCCGATTCATCCACGCCATCATCAATACCGTACCATCCAGATAATCCTGGACAATGGCGGGGACAAGCCCCTGATCGTTATAACGGATTTTCTCAACCGGAATCGCTTGGCTAGAAGTAGAGGATACAGTCGATGACATAGTGCAGTAACGAAAGCGAGCAATAATAACTAACTTACCAGTGTTCGCCAAGAACATGGATTTTGTTGAAGCCTTTTAGCAGCCATGACACCATTGATATCCCGTAGGGTGGGCATTGCCCACCAGAATAAGAGGAGCATAACATTCATCAATGGCGAAATCATTGTAGTGCGTTTAGCGAAGCCATGCCGCAGGCTTTGCATCTTGCTCGCTACTCATACCCAATTTAAATGAATGACAGCTTATCTTGCCCTATATATTATCTGGATCAATCCCTAATTCTCGCAACCGTTGCGCCAATTGCTGGGCGCGTTCTTCAGCAGCAAGTACCTGTTCTTCGGCTAATTGTGCGCGTTGGGCTTCCTGTTGGGCGCGTTCTTCGGCTAATCGAGCAAGTTGGGCTTCCTGCTGGGCGCGTTCTTGGGCTAATCGAGCGAGTTCAGCTTCCTGCTGGGCGCGTTCTTCGGCGGCGATTGCCCGTTGTTCAGCCAATACAGCCTGCTCATTATCCGTAGGAATCAACTCGCCTGAAGGGGTCATCCATCGCAACCAACGTCCGTTAATCTCCCGAAACCGTCCTGACCATAATCCCAAGCTTAACCCTAATTCGGGTATGACCAACCGATTATTGGTTAAATTCACCCGTTGATAATTCCCCTCAACTAAATGAAAGATTTGCAGTTCCAAGGTATAGCGGCTAAAAATCACATAGTAAGGAACCCGCAAAATCTGTTCATAAACCTGCCATTTTGTCGGTGGACTTCCGGCTTGGGGGATTGTCCGTCCAAAATCCTCATCTTCCGTCCCCGGAGATAATAACTCCACTACCACAAAAGGACTAATTTGTTCTTGCCAAATCACATAACTTAAGCGCAACTCTCGCTGTTCATACAAGCGCGGAATTCCGACAACTCCAAACCAATCGGGACGCTTGTACCAGTGCGTATGATTAACATCATAATAAAGATTCAAATCGCAGGCAGAAAACACCTGCTCCCAATTCCAATTAGTTGGTTGAAAGGTTAAAAGGAGTAAAAGCGGTTGAAAAAAGTGAAACTCATCGGGCAATCCAGGGTCCTCCGGATTATCACTGGGTAAATCATACATAGTCGGCAAGGTTTGCCGGGGAGAATCTGGGGGATTGGATTGGGTGGGTAGACGAATCATGATCAGAGGTGTTGATTACTGTGAAATCTATTCCATCATTTTAGCGGCGTTACAATGACCAATGACAAATGACCAATGACAAATCACTTACCAGGTTGGATCACTATAGAGATTAATCGTAAGCTGTTCCTGACCCGGTGGTACAGCCGAGATGCAGGCGCAAATTGTTTCTGTGTCGTTAATCTCCACCTCACAAGCATGACAGGAACCCATCAGGCATCCGGTGGGAATGAAAACGCCAGCGCGTTGAGCCACTTGCAGTAAAGGTTCTCCCACTTCTGCATTAATCGTGACATCATCGGGTAAAAATCGAATGGTAACACTCATGAACAGGTTTGCTATTAACTCACGTCAAGTTCGGTATGATAGTACTTAAATCCAAATGAGCCTCTACGCTATCGGCTAAAGAATTCAAAACCACTTCGCGCTGCTCTCGATAGTCGGGAATACCCGTTGGCAAAGAGGAAAGTCCGCGTTGATGTCGCAGTTGATTCAACCACGCCCGTCGCCAGGGACCATTATCAAATAAACCATGGAGATAGGTTCCCCAAATGGACTGAGTGATATCGACTAACCCTAAACCCGGGTCATCAAACAGGGGTTGATAGGCAGATTTATTATCCGTGGTTTCTGAGTCAATCAGCCGAGAACGCCCTTGATGGATTTCGTAACCAGCGACAGGTAAACCGACTTGGGGATAGTTAGAGGTGACTAGGCGCTGACGTGCTACTTTTCGGGCAGTAATTATGGTTTTGATCGGTAATAATCCTAATCCTTGATATTGTCCCGGTTCATCTTCAATACCATCGGGATCAAGCAGGGTTTGACCTAGCATTTGAAACCCACCACAAATCCCTAAAACGGTACCCCCCGCAGCGGCATAGTTTTTAATCTCTTCAATCATGCCTGTTTTGTGGAGTACGAGTAAGTCGCTAATCGTGGTTTTTGTCCCCGGCAAAATTAGGGCATCGGGGTATCCTAGGGATTGATTCGGTGCTAAATATTTAACGTTAACCGTTGATTCCGCTTCGAGGGCATCAAAGTCAGTAAAGTTAGAGATGCGAGGGAAACGAATGACCGCCACCGTTAATTCACTATCCCGTTTTCTCTTATTGTAGCGATCCAGTAATGCCAAAGAGTCTTCGGCGGGAAAGATCTCATTAATCCAGGGAATCACCCCAATGACAGGAATTCCGGTGCGTTCTTCGAGCCAAGTAATTCCCGATTCCAACAGCGATCGCTGTCCTCTAAATTTATTAATCACCACACCCTTAATTAAGGCTCGCTCATCCGGTTCCAAGAGTTCTAGAGTCCCAATAATATGAGCAAATGCGCCGCCGCGATCAATATCTACTACGAGTAACGTTGGTGCATTTAAATGCTTCGCTACCCGCATATTGGTTAAGTCACGGTGCTTCAAATTAATTTCTGCTGGACTCCCTGCACCCTCACACACCACAAAATCAAACTCATGACTCAAACGCCGCAGCGACTCTTCAATCGCTTGCCAACCCCGATCAAAGTACTGTTCATAATAATCCGCCGCGCCGACTTTACCCACCACTTGACCCATGAGAATGACTTGAGAGGTCATATCCCCCTGGGGTTTAAGTAAAATTGGGTTCATTTCGACACAGGGCGTCACATCAGCCGCCCAAGCTTGAACCGCTTGAGCATGTCCAATTTCGCCGCCATTGGGGGTGACGTAGGCATTGAGTGCCATATTTTGTCCCTTAAATGGAGCCACACGCCAACCGCGCCGGGACAGAATACGGCACAAGGCGGTAGTAATAAAGGATTTTCCTGCGTGGGAGGTTGTTCCCACCACCATCAGCGATTTCATAAAGCGGCTTCGGAGTTATAGGGTAATCAGGACGAATAGAAGCAACCCTGCAACTATAAACTTAGATCGGCAATCGCCACCAACGGTTCCAGGCGTGAGTGATGCGATCCCAAAGGGATGGCGGAGGTAATGACTCGCCTCGGCTTGCCCATTTTTCCACCAGTTGACGACCCAAGGGTGTGAGACGAAAACTGTCGGTAATTCCTTGACCATCAACTTCTCGCCGCAACACGCCGACTTGAATCAACCACATTAAATCACGTTCGGCTGCCAACTCGGATAAGGGACTTTTAGTATAGCCCTGTTCTATCCCCTTTTGCGTCGCGATCGCCAGCAGGGAAACACTGGTTGAACGCATCTCCTTGTACAAGGTTAACTGGAAGGGCAAACAGCACAAAGCTTGTTCAGCGCGTTTTATGGTGCGCTCTGGATAGTGAACCGACTGGGCTTTTTCAGAGGAAATAGATGTCATTGCAACTGGATTAGCTCCTGGAAACGCTGGTAAATCCTACGTTTAGACCTCTTTTTATCTTACCAGGGGGCTTGGGGGAGTTGTAAGACCCACGCTGTAACATAAGATGAGCGCGTTGGGATACACAACGCCCCCAAGTTAATTTAGGTGACTAAATGTCACCTAAACTAACATTTAAACTCACGCAACTAGCCAGTAAATGCGTAATCAAGCAGTTGCATAAAGGTTGGGATTACTTTAAGTCTCGCGGTTTTGGCTTTCCCAGATTTAAAAAGTTTGGGCAGTTTAATTCGTTACTGTTTCCTCAATTCAAGGAAAACCCTGTAACCGGTTTACATATTAAATTACCCAAAATTGGGGCAATTACTGTCAACCTGCACCGACCTATTCCATCTGGATTTACGGTTAAACAGGTGCGAATCTTATGTCAAGCTGACCGATGGTATGCATCTATCAATATTCAATGTGACGTCAGTGTTCCTGACCACCATCACTCAATATGTGTGCTGGAAACGTGGAAAGTTTTTTGCTGTTGTTGATG
>NZ_JBKHHI010000380.1:0-6513 GCF_046539235.1 Coleofasciculus sp. | reverse complement strand
CCAATGACCAATGACCAATGACCAATGACCAATGACCAATGACCAATGACCAATCACAGATAACTGAATAGTTGCCAACCCTGACGGGTTAAGCGGGAGACGATTTGCTCATAGCGTTCTTGCAGGATTTGCTCAAATTCCGGCTGTTGTAACCCCTTTCGCCACAGAATCAGAGCATCTTCACCCGTATCTTGGTAATATCCTCGGCGTCGTCCGGCTTGAATAAAATCAAACTTTTGGTATAGAGACAAGGCAGCGTGATTCGAGGGTTTAACCTCTAAGGTTGCCCACTCCAACTGACGTTGTTTAGCATCCTTGAGTAAGGCATACAGTAAAAATTGCCCCAGTCCCTGATGGTGGTAGTTTGGATGCACCGCCAAAATTGTAATATGCGCTTCCTCCAGAATTGACCAGTAACAACCTAAACCCACTAAGCCATTCGGTAAAGGGGAGTGCGTGGGTAAATCTTCCCCCAGTAGATTGGGTGGCATAACAACGGCTGAATGACAACCCAATGGGCGCTGATCCCAGCCGTTGTGTGCTTCTAAAACCATTAATTGACTATTCGGGCTATTTAACTCTCGTTCGTAGCCCGACCGCGTCCACAGCCCGCCAAAACATACTTTATCTAAATCAACAGCCGCACTCAGTTGTGCTGTGGTTAGCGGCTTTAACTCTAAGACAGTCACAGCACTCAATTGTACACTAAGTAACGGACGCTTTTGGTGTACCTGCCCATATCCATATCAAGGATGATCACGACATTATGCGATTGACTGACTCCACTCAGGTGCAAAACTCTGGACAGCGATATCTCTCAGCGAACTCCAATCCCGATGATTATTGCTCGCCCAATCAGGCACTGTTGCCGCTTACCGCCACCGTTAACAGCCAAGACTGTCTAGAAATTGGTGGTTGTGATGTCAAGGGTTTAATCGAGGAATTTGGATCTCCCCTTTATATTTTAGATGAGGTCACCCTAAGGACAGCTTGCCGCCAATATCGGGATGCCTTTGCCCGTTACTATTCCGGAGATACCTTAGTACTGTATGCTTCAAAAGCCTGGAATTGTTTAGCGATTTGTGCGATCGCGGCATCGGAAGGTTTGGGTGTTGATGTCGTATCCGGAGGCGAACTCTACACAGCATTAGAAGCCGGAGTTAGCGCCGATAAGCTGTATTTCCATGGCAATAACAAGTCTATCGCTGAACTCCAGCTCGCAATGGAGAGCAATTGTACTATTGTTGTCGATAATCGGTTGGAGTTAGAAACTCTAGCAGATTTGGCCCAAAAAACATCTCAGAATACCAAGGTTCGGATCATGATTCGGATCACACCTGGGATCGAGTGTCACACCCATGAATATATTCGCACGGGTCATCTGGATAGCAAATTTGGATTTGATCCCCACAGTCTCGATCAGGTTTTTGCCTTTATTAGCCAAAATCCTATTCTTGACTGTATTGGTTTACATGCTCACATTGGGTCACAGATTTTTGAGAGTCAACCGCACAAAGACCTGGGGGCGGTTTTGGTCGATTATCTTCAGAAAGCCTCTCAGTTCAATCTATCCCTACAAGAACTCAATATCGGCGGCGGCTTGGGAATTCGCTATACCGAAGACGATGATCCCCCCACGATTGACACCTGGGTTAAGGGGGTTTGTGAAGCCGTGGTTAATGCCTGTAACCAGCAACAGTTGCCCTTACCGAGGTTATTATCAGAACCGGGGCGATCGATTATTGGACCTGCTTGTGTGACAGCATATACCATCGGCAGCCGCAAGGAGATCCCGCAAACGCGAACCTATCTGGCGGTTGATGGGGGAATGTCTGATAATCCACGTCCGATTACTTATCAATCGGTCTATCGTCCGGTCGTTGCTAATCGCATGTCAGCACCGATAACCGAAACCGTCACCATTGCGGGTAAACATTGCGAATCCGGGGATATTTTACTCAAGGATGCCCAATTACCCGAAACCCAACCTGGGGATCTGCTCGTGATTATGGGAACTGGGGCATATAATTACAGCATGGCGTCTAACTATAATCGTGTACCTCGACCTGCAGCGGTGTTAGTTAAGGATGGAAAGGCTGAATTAATTGTGCAGCGAGAAACCTATCAAGACTTAATCCGCATGGATCATTTACCGAAACGACTTGTATCCCAGGGTGAGGGATGAGGAATGGGGAAGATGGGGGAGCTGGGGGAGCTGGGGGAGCTGGGGAAGATGAGGGAGATGAGGGAGATGAGGGAGATGAGGGAGATGGGGGAGATGGGGGAGATGAGGGAGATGAGGGAGATAGGAGAGTAAACGAATGACGAATGACAAATGACGAATGACGAATGACAAATGACGAATGACGAATGACAAATAACAAATCAGTCGCAACTCCCTGCCTAATCTCGTTACAATCAAGCCAGAGTCAAGCTCTCAGTTGCTAAACGTTTAATTAAGTTCAATGCCTGCGTCGTCGTCGGGTTCTTTTCCTGACTCTGGCTGGGTTCAATCCTTATTGCTGCAAAGCGTTGATGTCGGATTGGTTCTAGCCCTCACCTATATGGTTCTCCTCATTATCGGGGAGCGTCGTACCTTGTGGATGGTTCGAGGGCTAATCGTCTTGATGCTAGCGGCAGCGGTCAGTAATCGACTAGGATTAACCCTGTTGAGTTTTGTGTTAGAAAAATTGGTGGTTGGTTCGGCTGTGGCGATGGCTGTAATCTTTCAGTCAGAATTTCGCCGCTTTCTCGAACAAGTTGGGCGGGGAGAAATTCGGCAGTTGTTTCAATCCCAACGCCGCCCTATGCCTAAAGCAGATAGCGTTATTGATGAAATTGTCGATGCGGTTAAAGAATTATCCCAAAATCGAACGGGCGCATTGATGATAATGGAGACGAATGGAACCATTGATGAGCGAGATTTTTCTGTACCAGGGGTACAGTTAAATGCTGAACTGTCGAAAGAACTGCTGCAAACCATCTTCCAGACGACGACGTTACTCCATGATGGGGCAGTATTGATTCGGGGGTCTCGCGTAGCAGCAGCGGGCGTCATTTTACCTCTGTCAGAGCGAACAGCCTCACGACAACTGGGTACGCGCCATCGGGCGGCTATGGGAATTACTGAGCGGGTGGAAAATTGCCTTTGTATCGTTGTATCCGAGGAAACGGGTTCGATTTCATTGGCTGAACGGGGCGGACTCAATCGACCTTTAACCAGTAGTAAACTCAAAGAACTGTTAGAGGCTCGATTTTCGACAGCGGTTGACCGTGAGGCAGTTGCCCCCGGTTTACGCAGTTTAGGTCGCCAAGTCAAGTCTCAGGGACGGCTACTCATTTCGCGTTTGCTCCGTCTGCCATCATCGACTTCTCGAAAAAAGAAATGACTATTATTATACAACTATTATGCAAACGATCCTAAAAGAATTACCAAGCGATCTCGACCAGGAACGCCTACCCAAACATGTGGCGGTGATTATGGATGGCAATGGTCGTTGGGCAAAACGTCGAGGCATTCCTCGGATTATGGGTCATCGCCGAGGCGTAGATACATTAAAGCAGTTGTTGCGCTGTTGTGATGATTGGGGTATCCAAGCCCTGACTGCTTATGCCTTTTCTACAGAAAACTGGGGACGTCCTATCGAAGAAGTTGAGTTTTTGATGACGCTGTTTGAGCGGGTGTTAATTCGAGAACTCAAAGAGATGATGGAGGAGAATGTACGCATTCAGTTTGTGGGGAATTTAACAGCGCTACCCCAATCCCTGCAAAACCAAATCGAACGGGCAATGATTCAAACGCAAAATAATACCGGGATTCAATTTACCGTGGCGACTAATTATGGTGGAAGGGAAGAAATTTTGCAGGCTTGTCGGACAATTGCGACTCAGGTTCAACAAGGTCAGCTTCAACCGGAGGATATTGACGAATCGCTGTTTTCTCGCCATCTTTATACTGCCAATATTGGTGATCCGGATTTGCTGATTCGCACTAGTGGAGAGATGCGTTTGTCGAATTTTCTCCTCTGGCAAATGGCTTATGCTGAATTTTATATTACCGACGCTTTTTGGCCCGATTTTGACCGCGAAGCGTTTCATCAAGCTTTAATTGCTTATCAGAAACGAGAACGGCGTTTTGGTAAGGTTTGACCCTTCGCGACCATCGAGGGCATGGTGTTAGAATTTCCAGTTTTGAATTAATTATTCAAATGGCGGTTGCTATACTTTTGGCGAATTCGGAAAACCTAACCCCCCAGCCCCCTTCCCGACACGGGAGGAGTCTGAAACCCTCCCTGCGTCGGGAAGGGATCTTTCACCCAGTTAATCTGAAGTCCCCTCGTGCAAATGTACTACACCCAGCGTCAATCCTTATTCGGTAGTGGTTTTAGCGCTCAACCCCCTCAAAAATCGTACATAAGTAGCCCTTGCCAACAACATCAAAAAATTTAGATATTTATATTTATATTTAGACTATGTTTAACTTTTCAATTAGAGGGAAAAAACAGCAATTTGCTGGAATTTTTGGTATAACAGTTCTTGTTATTTCCATAGCTGCTCTATATGCTTTTGGTGTATGGGGTGTAGGACGTGGAACAGGAACAGAACGTTCAGATTTCCGTTGGTTCTACACTGCTGGTCAACTCTTCTTGAATGGTCAAAACCCTTATGAGATCGAAATATTTTCAAATTATCAATCAGCCCCAGCTAACACATTAGGTTCTCAAGAGGTAACGGGTGTACCGAGCGCTCTTGCTTCTGTCGGACTGAATATGCCAGACCCTTTTGTACTAATGCTAGGAGGAGCCGTACTGACTTTTTTATTTTGGCTGGGTCAGTCTAGGCTTTGCTCTGATGACATTCTAGGAATATTGGTGTCGATTCAAATTGGCTTGGTGTACGCACATAATCCTGAAATTGTTTTATTAGCTCCACTCATCAGTAGTCTCTGGTTACACATCGCCCATCGTCAAAAGTTATTGGCTATAGCGGTGATAACTCTACTATTCATGTTTTTCCCTCAACGATTTATACGTCCTCTGAATATACCGATATTGAACCATTGGCGAGCATTCCTGATTCTTTTTGCATTCATCGCATTAGTTTTTTTGAGTTGGCAACAAAAAAACAGATTGAAAGGAGCAAAAATCAGCCCCTAATGAAATACTAATGAGACCCAGAAGCTAATGGGTGAAGAGGATACTCATTAAGTCGCGTGAGATTTTTGATACTTTTTTCATCTCATATCCTGATGATTGTCCATGATTGCCATACTGTAAAAGCCATCGTTTCAGGCATTTTTTTAAGGGTGTTTGACTAGACAGGATATTATGTAAGTCCCTCAAGGACCAGAGAAAACCGCGGCTTCTACATCTTCGCGACTGAGGGAATACTTGAAAGAACGCATAATGTCACGTCGTCCTTCGGCTGCATTAATGTAACGCACGGCTAATTCCTCAACTTCTAGACAGAGTTCGGCTTGCCAATTTGGTCGTTCCACACGCCAGCAATTGAGTTCGTTGCTATCTTGTTGACATCCTTGAGAACGGAGCCAATTTTCGATTTCAGGAAGGGGGTGGTTATAGAGGGGAGTGTCAGATGCAGGAAGTACCATAGAAGTTTTCATAGATTGAGGGATGGAACAAAAACAGGGAATGACGGTGGATTAGATGGGGAGAAAAGTTGGTTAGAAGGGGGATATGGCGGGATTAGCTGTAGTTGAGTTATCGGTGGCGTGGTGACTCGACTGGATAGAGATATCCCAGAAACTTGAAAGGCATTTTCTCCTCGGGTTAAGCCAATTACAATTGCCAGTACCAAGCATCCCACGAAAGTTATCCCCAAAATAAATAGGGCAAATAACTCGCCCGCGGAGAGGGGACGGTCTGTGGGGTCAAGGTAAGCCGAGGATGAATGATCAACTCGCGATCGCACAACGGGACGGTTCAATCCGGGTGGAGGTTGAATGACGTTGACACGAGAATAGCGAATAGTCTGATCATACAGGATTCGCCGTTCTGGGCTACTCAGAGTCGCGTAGGCTTCATTAAGCTGTTGGAACTTCGTCTTTGCCGTTTCTTTTGGTAAGTCGGTGGTATCGGGATGGTAACGTTTACTCAGTTCCCGATAGGCACGACGGATATCTAGAGCAGATGCGCTAGGGTGTACCCCCAGAATCCCATAATAGGTTATGGATTGTAGCTCTTTACTCGTTCTAGTCTTCTGTTTTACCCAGTCTTGAGCCATCCTAGCTGGTATAACAAACGGTTTTTAATATTTTACGCGATCGCTCTGGGTTCGTAGTCAGGGCTTTAGCCTTAGCCAACTCTATGGAGGTGGGTATTGCTCACCCTACGGTAACTTTGGGTTTAATCCAAGGCGGGAAGACAGCGAGTGGTGCAAGATGTGAGTTCTAACCGTTTTGCCGATTTTTCGATCTGTCGATTAGATTTAGTAAAACAATGCTACCGTTAAAGTCCCCCGATTAGATCCCCCTTCTGTCCCCCGATTAGATCC
>NZ_JBKHHI010000379.1:0-6523 GCF_046539235.1 Coleofasciculus sp. | reverse complement strand
GAGGAGATGAGGGAGAGGGGGGAGATGGGGAAGCAAAGGACGAATGACAAATGACAAATGACAAATGACAAATGACAAATGACAAATGACAAATGACGACTGGCTAGAAATTGGTAAAATTGTTGCTTCTCAAGGATTAAAAGGGGAATTGCGTGTCTATCCTAATTCGGATTTTCCCGAACGCTTCGAGAAACCGGGACAACGTTGGTTAAAGAAATCCGGTGATAGCCAACCGCAACCTGTGGAATTATTAGGGGGGCGTTACGTTCCAGGTAAAGGGATCTATGTCGTAAAACTTGCTGGCGTGGACAACCGGGAAAAAGCCGAAGCCTTGCGGGGTGCAATGCTGCTAGTTCCAGAGAGCGATCGCCCAGAGTTGGAAGAGAATGAATATCATGTTCTCGATGTGCTGGATTTAGAGGTTTTCAACCAGTTAACTGGAGAAGCTGTCGGTATCGTCGTGAATGTGATTCCGGCGGGGAATATGCTTTTAGAGGTCAAACTCCACCAGCAACCTGAACCAACACCAGCTAAACCGGAAGCACCTCTCCCCAACCGAATTAGTAAGCAACGGAAAGTCAAGAAAAAACAATCTAAGCCAGTAACCGTTTTAATTCCTTTTGTCGATGAAATTGTGCCAATGGTAGATCTTGAAAATGGTCGGATTGAGATTACACCGCCTCAGGGTTTGCTATGATTTTTTTACTGAAGTATTTTTTTGAATCGCAGTAGACACATCGATAAAGTCAGCCGAGAACTCAAGTTCTGGCTAAAAGCTTAAACCCGTTAAAACGGGTTCCTATTATGTCCTGTTATAGCAGTAGACACATCGATATAGCTAAACCCGAAAATAAACTTCTATGAAAATGGTCATTAAAACCCTATCCATATCGCCATGTCCAAGACCAGAATTTTGCAAGAAGGACAATCTTATACCTTTCGTTCCTATTTTGAGATGCCCTACGAGGCAGAGGAAATTCTGGCTGAGTTTGATTATACTTTAGTGCGATCGCGTTTAGTTTTGCCAGTCAGCGATCGTCCTTTTCAGGGACTACCAGAATTGAAGCAGCGCCTGGAAGATGCCTTGTTGATAGTCAGCTTAAGTAGTGAAGCCGCACGGCGGGAAGCTTTAGTATTTCCAATATTGCTGGAAGTTGCCCGCTTTTGCCAGTGTCAGATTCGCATTGAGTATCCCTTAAGTGTCAACAATTGGCTGAAAGGCAATCTAGACTACTTACTCCGTCGAGAACAAAGCTTGTTAGTCGTTGAAGCTAAAAACGATGACCTTTCTAGAGGGTTTACTCAGTTGGCTGTGGAACTCATTGCTTTAGCACAAGCCGAAGAGAAAGAGGTGCTGTATGGGGCTGTAACCATCGGCAATGTCTGGAGTTTTGGCAGGTTAGATGTTAAGGAATTAAAAATTAAGCAAGACATTACCCTTTATCGCGTTCCTGATGACTTAGAGCAACTTACTCACATCCTCGTGGGAATTGTGGCTGGCGAGTTGTCTGATGAATAAATTACAAAACTAATTAATAAAAGTTACACAAGAGTTTTGTGGATAAATTGATTTATTCTAGAGTATTGATCAAGAAAAAATCACCTGAACCCTCGCAAATACACTGATTTATCAGAGCAAGTAGCAACGGTAGGGGTGGGGAGTTGGCAGGTTAATCCCACTGATTACACAGAGGTGTTAGTTATCCTCATACCCTTACAAATGACATAAGACATAAGACGAATGACAAATGACGATCCCCAATGTTTTCCCACCTACTTACTCATCTTGCTTTGTGGGATCAACAGGTCGGGGTGGTGGTTGCACAGGGGGTGGAGGGGGTGGCGGTTCTACCGGAATGGCATCAGGTTTAGAAGGTTCAGGGGGTTTGGCTGGTGGAACGGGTGTTTGTGTAGATTCAATCATCAAAAAAAGTCTTGAGAATCTTGCAGAACGTATCTTTTCAGGTATCTGAATAGTTCAGAGGATTTTTAACGCTCGATCTTAAAAGCGACATGCATCGTCACCTTGTAGCTTACGATCTTATCGTTTTCAACATCAGCCGTCCAATTAACAACATCTATTCCGCTAATACCCTTTAGAGAAGTGGCTGTTTCGGCTAAACCTTGTTGAATGGCGTCATCAAAACTTTTTGACGAGGAAGAAACAACTTCAATAACTTTGGCCACAGACATAAATCGTCTCCTATAGCTGTCTTCACTCAGAATACCGAGTTGGATTGGGCATTGAGCCTATCTGTGGGTAGAGATTTAAAGTTATAGTGCTGGGTCATCAGTATCACCAAACAGGAGTGCGATCGCGCGAGTGTAAAAGTAATACGAGTAGCGAGATCGTTAAAATAAATAGGCTCAGCCCATCCCAGAGAAACTTAAGTCTGACGGTTGAGCCAACGTTGCAGGGGATAGACTAACACCGCGATGAAAAAGGCAAACGCTAAGGGGATGGTAATCGCACTGGTTGCCTTAAGCGCCGCGATCGCTAAGATAGTAGCGATGATCGTCAGCAGGATTTGAATCGTTTTTGCCGATACGCGCATAGGCAGTTCTTGACCGGTCTATCTATTGTCTGCGATCGATGCCTTCTCCTGTCATCTACCTCAAGACTTGGCTGGAAAATGCTTAGGCTGCATGTCTCTCAGTGGAATGATCAGCAATATCCCCTAACAGGGCAGGAATTCGTTACAATGTCAATTGAGACTCAAAGCGGTGACTACGTTTGTTTTCAGTATTCATAGGTTTTTCCCCTAAAGTATTGGCAGGCTGTTCTCCGAAATCTTGGCTCTCGACACAATTTTTGAATGGGGAGAACATCAATCGATGTCAATTTATGTAGGCAATCTCGACTACTCCGTTACCTCTGAAGACCTTAGCGAAGTCTTTGCCGAGTATGGTACCGTCAAGCGAGTTCATCTGCCGACTGATCGCGAAACAGGTCGCCTGCGGGGGTTTGGCTTTGTGGAAATGGGCACGGAAGACGAAGAAGCCTCAGCAATTTCTGAGCTAAACGGCGCTGAATGGATGGGTCGTGAACTCAAGGTCAATCAAGCGCGACCTCGTGAAGATCGTACAAAAAGCGGTGGTGGTCGCAGAAACAACCGCTTCTAGGTTTTGAGTTAACTGTGGCGCTTCTTTTGAATCTCAGGAATCCAATCGCCTCTCAATAGAAGCGTTTTGTTGTATTGATGGAGACATCTAAAATGGCTAAACGCCGCAATTTAAAAAAAGAGAAAGCCTCTCGCAACCAAGCTTATGCTCGGCAGTTTCGCAAGAAGTCTTCTTCTTCTTCTTTCTCAAGAAACAAGCGCTATTTTGGGAATCGTGATACCAAAAACGAAAATGAAGGTGAAGAAAAAGAGGCTGAGTAGTAATCACTCACGACTCTTGTCTTGGGTGAAAGCAATCTGATCAAGCTCCGATAGCACTTATAAAATAAGGGACAGGTTAGCTAACCTGTCCCTTATATGTTTGCTGGACTTAGAAATTCATTTCAGCCGCTTGTACCTTCTCAATCTGCTTTTTCTTCAAGACGAGAAAGAGTTGAGAAAACATAATCGCACCAATGAAGACCATTAGCCACTTAATCCGAACCGGGTCTTGTAAGACGATTTCACCGTCTACCTGACCAAATCCACCCACATTTGGATCAGTGGTTAACGCCTCACCTGCGGTGACTTCTTGTCCTTGGGAGACCACTAATTCAGATCCTGGGGGAATGGTATCTACAATTGTCGCCCCTTCAGAAGTTTGAATGGTGACGTCGTAGCCCCCTTCATCCAATTTAGTAATTTGAGAAATTACACCGGCTTTCGAGGCATTGTAGACGGTGTTGTTACTCTTATTGCCAGCCGGATAAACCTGACCGCGACCTCGGTTAGCCCCAACGTGAACCGAGTATTTGCCAAAATGGACATCTTTTTCTGTTTTTGGATTCGGAGAAAGAACCGGAAAAACAATTTCTTGATACTGTTCACCCGGTAGGGGACCAATAATAACTATGTTTTCCTGGTCGGCGCTATAGGGCTGGAAGTAAAGTCCGCCAACTTCTTCCTGTAATTCTTCAGGAATGCGGTCTTCGGGAGCAATTTTAAAGCCCTCGGGTAACATAACCACAGCGCCGACATTCAGACCGCCCTTGGAACCGTCTGCTAAGACCTGTTGGGTGTCAAGGTCATAGGGAATTTTTACCACGGCTTCAAAGACGGTATCTGGTTTAACCGATTGGGGAAGTTCCACTTCCGTGGGTTTCGCCGCGAGGTGACAGTTGGCGCAAACAATCCGTCCAGTGGCTTCGCGGGGAGTTTCCGGGGCGGTTTGCTGCGCCCAGAACGGATAAGCCGCCGCCGACTGGGGAAGGGAAATATCACTAATGAAGAAAAATGCCGCTGTTGCCAAAGTCAGCAAGAGGGCTTGGCTAATGATCCGCTTGCTGCTTTTGTACATCACCGATAAACAAGGTGTTCTCATCGCTTAAGGAAAAAATTCACAATTCAAAAATGGGCTATGTCATTTGCCCCTAACTAAGGACAAATGACGAAAACAATTAAGTCCACCAAGGATCGTTATCCGTGCGGAAATCGGTTTCCGTCCACTGGGAAAAGGTCAGGGTATCCTCTTCGGTGACGTCGGTGTGAACCAAGGCTAAAGACAGTGGGGCTGGTCCGCGTACCACTTTGCCCTGACTGTTGTACTGAGAACCATGACAAGGACAGATGAATTTGTTCTCACTGGCATTCCAGGGAACCACACATCCCAGGTGAGTGCAGACGGCGTTGATCCCGTAGTCCGCGATCGCTTTGTCTTCGGTCACGACGATATAAGTGGGATCGCCTTTGAGTCCTTGAGCCAAGGTGCGATCGCCTGGGTTATGGCTGCTTAAAAATTCGCTAACCTGGATATCATTGCCCAAAGCATCCTTAGCGGTGACACCACCGCCACCACCACCACTCGATGGGGGAATAAAGTACTTGACGACTGGATAGAGGGCACCGACGAAAGTACCCGTAATCGTACCAAACGTCAAGAGGTTCATAAATTGACGACGCCCCATATCGGGGACATCTGGGGAGCCAGACACTTGAGCCATAACTGAACGCCTAAGGGTATATTTTTTTTAACAACTCTGGGATGATTCCCAGTATCTTCCTAACCCCGCTCCTTTTATGAAGAGGGATTCAACCGCGAGCAGGGTTGCCACAATCCTTATGTAAGTAAGGATTTACAGCTTAAGCTATGAGTATTATTACATTCTTTGTACCCTTCTCATAAAGTAAAGAAACTTTATCTTCGTAAAAAAATGTAAACAATCAGCCAGGTAAGGGATCTATGACAGGACAAGAGTTGCACCAAATCCTGCTCAGCAAGTGGGGACGCTCTTATGACATCCAGCTTCGGCGGACTCAGGGAAAAATTTTTGTTCAGGTGATGTGGAAGTACCTAGAGCAGAAGTCGTTTCCCTTGTCTGAAGTCGAGTATCTAGAGCGTCTGGACGCCATTGCCCATTATCTTCATGGTTGGGGTGCGGTTGTCCAGGTACAAGAGTACATCGAGCAAACTCGTGAACGTCCCCGACTTGGAAAAGCCGTGAGCATTCCAATTGAGATGGGGGAACGGGCGTCAGAATGGATGTTGGATGATTTGTAGGGGTTTGGTGACCGGGTTTGGTGACCGGGTTTGGGAACCAAACCCCTACGAGCGGATGGGATTATGAACCGTGACGAGTTTAGTCCCATCAGGAAAGGTGGCTTCAATCTGAACTTCCTGCACCATCTCTGGTATCCCTTCCATGACCTCATCCCTTGTTAGGAGAGTCGTTCCATCACTCATTAACTCTGCCACAGTACGCCCCTCTCTCGCCCCTTCTAAAATAGCCGCCGAAATATAGGCGACGGCTTCGGGATAATTCAGCTTGAGTCCGCGTGCTTTGCGTCGTTCCGCTAATAGGGCGGCGGTGAAAACCAGTAACTTATCTTTTTCCTGGGGTGAGAGTTGCATAATGACTTGTCTACCTTGACTTGATCTTGGTGCTATAGCAAAAGGTATAAGGCTCCAGGGCATAAGCCAGGAAGCTTCCGGGCAGATGGCTACACTTGTTTATAGTATCTTCTTTTTCACCTATTTTTAACTGAACTGATGGGTATTTGAAGCCAATCTGCACTAATCTTTTCCCTTCATTTCATTGATTTCAAACAAACTGATCATAACTCCAGCCAGAGGAATGGCCAGAAAAACTCCCAGAAGTCCGGCAACTCTCGCACCTACTAATAAAGCAAAGAACATGACAACTGGATTCATATCAAGTGAGCCTTGCATAATTCGAGGCATCAGCAGATTCTCTTCGACTTGTTGTAAGGTTACACAAATTGCTAAAACAGTGATACTTAGCAAGATTCCTTGAGGTAACACAATTAAGGCGACAATGGTAATCCCTAAGGTTGCGCCAATTGCTGGAATCAGATCAAACAATCCCGCGATCGCGGCTAAAACTAAGGCATAGGGAATTCTAAAC
>NZ_JBKHHI010000378.1:0-6531 GCF_046539235.1 Coleofasciculus sp. | reverse complement strand
TCTTGCTCGCTACATTGAGCATCTTGCTCGCTACTAATACCCAATTTAAATGCATAGGTGAATTTCTAATGGAAAAAGCTACATTTGGAGCAGGCTGTTTTTGGGGAGTAGAGGCGGCATTTCGTCGATTAAATGGCGTTACTTCTACATCCGTCGGCTATATGGGAGGACATTTTGAGAACCCTTCCTATTTGGATGTTTGTGCCAGAATTACTGGACATGCAGAAGTGGTGCAAGTGGAGTATGATCCATCTCAGATTTCCTACGATGACCTGCTGAATGTCTTTTGGTCAATTCATGACCCTACCCAGTATAATCGCCAGGGACCCGATCGCGGCGAGCAATACCGCTCGGTTATATTTTTCCACAATCCTGACCAGGAGAAAATAGCCAGAGAATCAAAGCGCAAGCTTCAGATGTCTGGTAAGTATGACCAGGATATTATGACCGAAATTAAACCCGCTTCTGATTATTATTTCGCCGAAGAGTATCATCAGCAGTATTACGAGAAGAAAGGACGACCTTGATTGTCATTCGTCATTCGTCATACTCGCTTCGCGAGAAGCAAGCTACGTCATTCGTCATTTGTCATATTTGAAGAGCGCGAGAAGCAAGCTACGTCATTCCTCATTTGTTAAATTATGCCTTCTAGTTGATGCGTTACGCTACCCTTCGCGAACACTGCACGAACGCTAACACACTACTGGATTGGCACTACCTAAATTGATGGTAATAATTGGGTTCGTAGTAGGGAACCTTAGCCCTAGATCCGGTTGGGTTGAGCGAAGTCGAAACCCAACCTAAAAACTATTCCACCATTTTAGCTGGGTCACGCCACTACGGTTGCTAGAGTTAACTGGGTTGGTTTTCTAGCTGGATGACGACTTTAACATTATACTCCTCTTCAAACACCACTTTTTTATCTTCTAAACTCCAAACTTCTAAGGCACAGGTATCATTGGAATCTACAGGTGTCAGACGCAAACACAACTCTTTTTCTTCTGGTATATAGTGGCAGCAGATTTGGGAAATTGCCCCAATCTGTCGGCGATCTAGGGCAACGGCTAAACGTAATAAAGGACTGATTTCTTTGACTAGATGCCGATAGTATTTATTGGGTAAATTACTGTAATTGTCGTGCTTTTTCTTGGGGGGACTCTTGCGATGGTAACGAGCCAAATTAGCGATCACTTCAATCTCAATATCAGTAAAGCCGAGTAATTCGCCGTTGCGAATCAGGTAATAGGAATGCTTATGATGTGCAGAATGACTCACATACAAGCCACAATTGTGCAAAATTGCCGCCGCCCACAGCAATTCTCGTTCTTCGGTTCCCCAATTGTGTAGCTGTCCTTTGGTTTGATTAAATAAGCTAACGGCAAAGTTAGCCACCCGTTCACTAGAGGCTAAATTAACGTGATATTTTTGCGCGACTTTAATGATATTGCGTTGGCGAACTTCGCCTTGATACCGCAGTCTGTCTTCAATTAAGCCTTGGGAAAGCATCCAGTCTACGATAACTCCCTCTCGCAAAGCGCGTTCCCCGACAGTGAGAGACTCGATGTCTAACATTGTCATGGCTTCTAATAAAATAATCGCACCGGCAACGATAATTTCTGCCCGTTTCTGCGAAAGTCCAGAGAGTTTTTCCCGTTCAGCGCAGGTGAGTGAAGTGAGTTGTTTGACGATATCTTTTAGGTCGTTGCGGTTGAATTCATAACCATTCAGAGGACTGGGTATTACACCTAAGTTGTCTTTGGCGTGAAGGGCGGCTAGGGTTTCAATTGTACCCGAGGTTCCGACTAAACGGGGCTTTTCTCCGGGTTCTATATTGGCTAAGATATCTTCAACCGCACGTTCAAGTCGTCCCCGAATATAGGCTTGCAGGTATTGAAACTCGCGATCGCTAATCGGATCGGTGGTAATGAATTCACGGGTCAAGCGTACAGCGCCGACTTTGGTGCTGGTGAGGGAACGGGGGGCGTGACTGTCGCCTAAGATTAATTCCGTGGAACCGCCACCAATATCGATGATGATATGAGGTTGGTTATTAAATTCCATTCCCGACAAGACGCCCAAATAAATCCGCCGCGCTTCTTCTTGACCGGAAATCAGGTTGACAAATAACCCCAATTGTGAATCAACTTGCTGTAAAAAGGCGCGTCCATTGGGGGCTTCCCGTACCGCACTCGTCGCCACAGCAACCAGGTGATCCACCTGAAAACTTTTCGCTAACGCCTGACAACGTTGCAACGCCGCGATCGCACGTTTGATGGCTTGGGGGGTTAAATTCCCCGTATGCGGATCATGTTCCCCCAGTCGCACCGTATCTTTTTCTTTAGCGATAATCGTAAACGAAGGAAGCGTCGGGTCAATTCGGACGATGACCATGTGAATCGAATTCGTGCCAATATCAATGGCAGCCAGAATGCGATCATTGTCTGTGGTTGGAGTCGAAACTCCTGCCGAATTCCCTTTGGCAGCTAAATCGATCATTCTTGTATTCAGGATTACAACTCTAGCCGTGATGCTATTGACAACGATAACTTTAAACCTGCTCAAATCGACAGTAGCAAAGTGTTGCGTTATCTTAACGATATAGATTTACCCTAATTTGGTGAAGACCCGATAAAAGACCTGAGCATCGATGCTGACTGACCAACACCCTCCCTCAATACCAACTTTGCTAGCGATCGCACAGCTTTTGCGCTGGGATAAGCCAGCCGGACGCTTAATTTTGATGGTTCCCGCGCTGTGGGCAGTTTTCTTAGCCGCCCAGGGTACACCCCCGATTCCCCTAGTCGGTGTGATTATCCTAGGAACCTTAGCCACCAGTGCGGCGGGTTGTGTAATCAACGATTTGTGGGATCGAGATATTGATCCCCAAGTCGAACGCACCAAAGAACGTCCCTTAGCCTCTCGCGCCCTGTCTGTACAAGTGGGCGTGGTGGTGGTGTTAGTGGCGATGAGTTGTGCAGGTATCCTCGCCCTTTATCTCAATCCCTTCACCTTTTGGCTGTGCGTCGCCGCTATTCCCGTGATTGTATTTTATCCGTCAGCCAAGCGAGTTTTTCCGATTCCTCAGTTGGTATTATCCATCGCCTGGGGGTTTGCTGTTTTAATCAGTTGGAGTGCGGTTACTGAGAACTTACAACCCGCCACTTGGTTTTTGTGGGCAGCAACGGTAACGTGGACATTAGGCTTTGATACTGTTTATGCGATGTCAGATCGGGACGATGACCAGAAGCTTGGGGTTAATTCTAGCGCCTTGTTTTTTGGAGACTACGCCCCTGAAGCTGTTGGTCTATTTTTTGCCACCACGGTGGGATTTTTGGCGAGATTGGGATTTGTCATGCAGCTACACTGGGGCTTTTGGATTGCTTTAGGTGTAGCCACGATAGGGTGGATTTGGCACTATACGCGACTGCGCCAACCTGATATTCCCAAACCCGTTTATGGGGAAATTTTCCGCCAAAATGTCTGGATTGGTTTTGTGTTACTGGCAGGAATGATTGGGGGTTTGGTTTTGTAGGGATAATTATACCAAAAGGCAGAAGACAGCAGGTGATTGATTACTGATAAGCTGATGTGCATTGAAATTGTATATCATCTGTTCCCGGTTCCCTGTTGCCTTTTAAGGATTCAACCGAACATGATATCATTCCCATCATTTAAAATCATGAAAAAAATCCAGACCCTATCGGCGGTAATGAGTACCTTAATCCTGGTACTTATGAGCGCACCTAGAGGAAATTCGCAAACGCCTGATGTGACCCCCCAAGAACCGACGAATGCCTATCCTCCTGAGATGGTGCAACTTTATATCGAAAATTGTGTTGGCGATCGCCCGGAGGAAGTCAGGGCATTTTGTACCTGTACGATTGAGAAGATTCAAGATACTTACACCCTAGATGAATTCATGCAAATTGGTCAAGACTTGCAAGCCGGTCAGCCCGAACCGGAGGAGTTTAGGCAAATCATCACCTCTTGTATACCCAATCAAGTTAATTAGGGTCTGCTGAATAATTATAGGGGTGAGGGGAGGGAACAGGGAACAGGGAACAGTTTTCATAACTTCAACCAAATTAATCTACGGTATCAGTGGCGGCGTGACACAGCTAAAATAGTGCAAATTAAACGTATACTCAGGGGAATCAATTCAAAATTAGAATTCTTTGATTTTGAATTCAAATCATGCTACATCGCTTATCAAAAGAGGGACTTATCTGCATCACGCAACCGAACCACGCCTGGGTTTCTGGTGAATTAGCCCGGGCTTGGGGTAATGAACAGTTTGGTCAGTTTGTCCCGCAAAAAGAACTCTGTCTCGCCGCCGAACAACATGATATCGGCTGGCTGTTGTGGGAACAAGCACCAACTCTCAACCCTCAAACTGGCTATCCCTATAGGTTTACTGAACTCCCAACCCAAGTCCATATTGATATTTGGACGGGTGCGAAACAGCTAGCAATGCCTTGGGGGAGGTATGTTACGTTATTCGTTTCACTGCACGGTACTGGGCTATATGAGCGATATCGAAGTTGGCAGAAAAACCCGGAGTCTAGCCGAATTGTACAGGATTTTCTTAACAGTGAGTATGCCTTTCAAGAACAGCTTATTGCTACGTTGAACAATGACGCCCATTATGTCCCTTATGTGACACCAGAAGTGATCAAGCGCAACCAAAAACTGGTAGCGACTTGGGATGCTCTTTCACTAATTTTGTGTCAGAATGTGTCGGGTGAACAGCAAGTTGAGCAGGTTCCTACGGCTGACGGTGAAACTGTTCTAACCTTGACTCATGTTAATGATGATCCTCATCAAATCATTCTATCTCCGTGGCCCTTTCAGGAGAGTGAGATAACGCTGGTTTATGAAGGGCGGCTATTACGAGAAACGTTTACAGATGAGATGGCGATGCAAGAAGCGTTGAGGCGCGATCGCGGGTTAACTCTAACCACTATTCTGACACCAGAGTAGAATATAATTCACAACTCATTTAGGGTTGCTATAATCACGCTTTAAGACTCGTTTAGAGCGATCGAAATAACCTTGATCTTCGTAACACGATGTATGGGTTTACTAGGTTTCTCAGTTGTTATCAGTTCCTCAGCACTCACCGATAAAGGTGCCGCAACATGAAGCGCATCTATGGCAGACAAACCTAACTGACAAGCCTCCTGAAAGGCATTTGCAATAAGCGATTCCTCTGCTTTAGCCCAGTGAGTCACAGCATCAAAAAAGGCTTGATAAAAGGCGGCTTCAGACGTTTTTTGGTTATAAATTGCTTTGGGTAGAACTTCTAGTTTGACAAAAATGCTGGAGGCAAATTCTCGATTGGGGTCATCCAGAATTGCCATTGCTCTTATAGCAACATCATTTTGTCCACGAGCTGCTGCAATTAAAACACCTGTATCAATGAAGGTACGCTTCATTCTATGTCCTGTCGGTTTTAACCTCGACGTTCAGCTACTTCTTGATTAACTTCATCCAAATTTAAAAGGGGTTCACCTGTGGCAAGAATCTGCTGACGAATTTGCCAAAGTTTTCTTCCTAAGGGTGTTTGCCCAACTTCTACTCGGTTAGCTGATAGCAAACGCTCGTATTCAGCGAGGGAAAGCATGACAACCTGAGGCTTCCCCTCAGATTCGATAATCAAAGGCTGTTGCTGTTCAACAACCTGCTCGATCAATTCACCAATGTGGTTGCCAACTTCTTTTGCGTCAATTGCTCGTGACATTGCTGATCTCCTAATTGCTCTGTTCTCAAGGTTAACCTGTTGGAATGGCAGCGCGATCGCACGCTCTACCCGATCATCCCTGACTTAACACAGACACAATGTACTGATTGAGGCTCACATTTTCCCTGTCCGCTTTCTCGGCTAAACGACGATGCAACGATTTCGGCATCCGCAGGAGTAGCTTACCACTGTAGGTATCATCCGTACTGGGTAAAGGAATTTCATCTCCAGCTTCATAAGCTGTCTCAATCCATAACTCTCGCGCCTCGTTTATATTTGCGATCGTCTCATCCAACGTTTCACCTTGAGTCAGACATCCAGGTAAGTCTTTAATCTGAGCTACATATCCCCCCTCTGGATCGGGGTAAAGTGTTACTGGATACTGAAGATTCAAATAATAGTCCAATGGCTGCTTCTCACTCAGCTTGTTCTTCTGGTTAAGTGTCTTCATCGCTCCATTCCTCCAAGTTCAATAACTCAACGATTTGCTTAACATAAACCCCTTTAACTTTCTGTCCGCCTTTTTTGGGTACAGTAATTTTTCTACCTTGTGAATCTCGAAAACTATGGTGGCTACCCTTCGACCTTTTCTCTTCAAAGCCGAAAGCTTCCAGAAGGTAGCGCACGTCCTCAAACCGCACTTCTGGCGGTTTATTCAGGAATTGCTCTACTAATTTCTCTAATTTGCCCATCCAGCAATAGTATCACAGGTAGTATCATAGCAATCATCTAAACGCGCTGTTCTGCTCGAAGTCCACTCTTTCACAGCCGCAGCAGTAGGGGATTGCGAT
>NZ_JBKHHI010000377.1:0-6545 GCF_046539235.1 Coleofasciculus sp. | reverse complement strand
GGTTAGGACGCATCTTATGGTAGAGACGTTGCATGCAACGTCTCTACAACAGTTCATTTGTCCTAATCGATGTGTCTACTGCTATATCACCTCGGCTATGCCCGACAGACAAGGATTTCGATTACTAGACTGGTGTTCTCTATAGTAGCGCTCACTTAAATTTCCTAGTATATTAGTCAAAAAGCTCGCCGACTCAGCTATGGTTGCTCCTATCCCAGACAGTACTGAAATCGAGCGTCACAGGGCTGCAATAGTCCGCACTAACTTGTCGAAGCCTGTGCGACTAGCCCTAGAAAGTGCAATTCTAACTAAAGATACTTCCTTTTTTGACTACGGCTGCGGTCGTGGTAGTGACATTAACCGTCTGCGTCGGCAAGATTATACCTGTGCTGGTTGGGACCCCTACTACCATGGCGGTAATTCTCTAGTCCCCTCTGATATCGTTAACCTGGGCTATGTAATCAATGTGATTGAAAAGCCAGGAGAACGTCGCCAAGCCTTACTAAAAGCCTGGGAACTTACCCAAAAGGTGCTGATTGTCTCTGCCCAAGTTTTAATTGATGACCGTAGTTCTGGGCAAATTGCTTATGGTGATGGTATTGTCACCCGCCGGAATACGTTTCAGAAATACTACGAACAAGAAGAACTCAAAGCCTACATTGACCAAGTATTAGGGGTTGATGCCATTCCCGTTGACTTGGGCATCTATTTTATATTCCGAGATGCCACTCAAGCCGAAAGCTTCCGGGCATCCCGCTTCCGTTCTCGTACCATTACCCCCAGAATCCGCGTTAGCGTGAAGCGGTTCGAGGAGTACAAAGATATGCTTACCCCTCTGATGGCATTTGTCACCGAACGGGGACGCCTTCCCAGTCCCCTAGAACTCGCCAATACCGAAGAAATCCTGGAAGAATTCGGCACTCTACGCCGTGCATTTAAGGTTATTTTACAAGTGA
Organism: Coleofasciculus sp.; assembly: GCF_046539235.1. Classification (GTDB taxonomy): domain Bacteria; phylum Cyanobacteriota; class Cyanobacteriia; order Cyanobacteriales; family Coleofasciculaceae; genus Coleofasciculus. Next base: position 5,589 of record NZ_JBKHHI010000377.1, on the reverse strand, counting down.
CTGAGCAAAACGAATGGGATGCGATCGCAGATAAACGTCGCCATGATTTCCTCGTCTATCTCGCCTTGGCTAAATTCAATGGTCGCCCCAAGTTTGGTCAATTAGATCCTTTAGTCCAAAATGATATTAGAGCCTTCTTTGGCAACTATCAACAAGCCTGTGCTGCGGCTGATTTAATCCTCTTGAGTGTGGGCAATCCCGGCTTAATTGCCAATTGCTGCAAGCGCTCTCGAGTGGGTAAACTCCTCCCCAGCGCCCTCTACGTCCACGTTTCGGCACTCGAAGCCCTCGAAGCGCCACTCCGACTCTACGAAGGGTGCGCCAGCCGTACTGTTGGTCGCCTAGAGGGGGCAACCTTAGTCAAGTTTCATATTAATCAACCCAAAATCTCCTACCTGTTCTATCCCAATTTCGATACTGAACCCCATCCAGAACTACACACAAGCATGAACATTGACTTGCAGGATTTACAGGTTACCTATCACCATTACGATGCCTCCAGAAATCCTCCGGTCTTACACCGTAAAGAAACCTTTGTTACCCCAGATTATCCCCTGTACGAAAAATTTGCCAAACTTACTCGTCAGGAAGAAGACTGGGGACTACTGGATAATACTCAAACTATTGGTACGCGCAAAGGCTGGCAACAATGCCTTATTGACCATTGCGCCCAACTCCAAGGACACCGCGTCATCTGGCGCAAAGATGCTGATCCTTACCGCCTTAAACTACGCCAAGCGGCACACCGTCAACGAACGAAACGCCAGGTTTAACCGAAAGCCTGAATGGGACTTTGTTGACTGTTGACCGGAAGAAAGAAAACCCCTGGCAGTCGGAGAATACCACCAGGGATTGCCATCTACAACTGAGAGCTTGCATTTTTCGTTGCCTTTATACGATAACGATTTTGGGAAACCAACAGAATCCGAGAAATTAAGGAATTATCAAACTGGACTTGGGCGAAGATCCCAGAATTTACGGATCTCATTTAGTCGGTGAAACCAGTAGACTCAATATTGAGACCGAAAAATACATTGGGAGTTTGATACCCCTGGCAGTTTAACCACTGACCAGGGGATTTTCTTTTGGGTTGATTGTCCATATCATGTCCGCCTAAACAGTAATTATTCCCTTCTGCCTTCTGCCTTCTGCCTTCTGCCTTCTGCCTTATTGAAGCCCTCTGCCTTGTTTCCACCAAAGTGTAAGTATTCAACCGGACTTAATATCAAGGGTGGTTAACAACTTTGCCTAAATGTCCGGAGTTTTTGCCAGAACCATTGAATAAGGGTATTAAGCGGCATTTTATTGATGCCGATAACTGAGTATGCGGAGCCATCAACTACCCCGCCCATAGCCTAGCTATGGAGGTTAGCGATTTATAGCATTTTATGGGATAAGAATATTTATCCATTATGTTTATTGTCTTGTCAATTAATTGAGGTTTAATCTTTGCCTAAAAAGCTTAAACAATAGAAGCAAATTAAACTTGATAAAAAACATCAATTAATTTAAAATACCTCTAAAAAATAATGCCATTCTCCAATGACACTATACAGAAACAAGGCAAAATTTTCTTTATTCATAGAAAAACAAAGCGCCTCTTTATCGAAAAAATACAATATTTGGCGGATTCCTTTGGTAAATTTAGTGGGTATACTAGATCTTTGATACTTTCATTCAATTTAATATTTGAATAGAAAAGAATCTATCCCGATCAAAGGAGTAGTTCAATGATTTGCTGGTCAAATAATTGAACTCATGACAAGTCCTTAAGATGTGATCCTTTATATCTGTGGAAAAACTTATGAAAGTAGCGCCAATCCATATCTCAAACCTTGAGAATCAAGAGTTTTTACAAGAATCCTCTGAAAGGGTAGAACTGATAGAGCAGTTACTGGCAATTGGTACAGCCCTTTCGAGTAGTAATGATTTGGACAAATTACTCCGACTAATTTTATCCAAAAGCAGGGAAATTACGTTTAGTGATGCAGGTAGTCTGTATCTGATCGATCACACTCAGGCGGAGCCGAGATTGTTATTTAAGGTGGCACAGAATGACTCGCTACCCAACAAACCATTCAACGAGTTCGTAATGCCTCTCAACCGTAAAAGTTTGGCGGGGTACGTTGCGCTAACGGGTGAAAGTTTAAAGTTGGCAGATGCATATCAATTGCCCGCCAATGTGCCTTACGCCCTTGACCGCAGTTTTGACACGAATATGCCCTATCGGACTTGCTCGGTATTAGTTTTGCCGATGCAAAAACCAGACGGAGAAATTATTGGCGTATTACAACTGATTAATCGCAAGCGCCGCCCTGATGTCATGCTCACACCCAAAAACGCTGTGGACGTGACCCAGCCCTATTCAGACTGGGAAGAGCGGATTGTGCGATCGCTGGCGTCTCAGGCGGCGATTTCCATTGAACGCAATCATCTTCAAGAAAGTATCGAAAATCTGTTTGAGGGCTTTGTCCGAGCCTCTGTGCAAATTATTGAGACACGCGACCCGACAACCTCTGGTCACTCGGAACGGGTGGCAGAACTCACCGTGCGACTCTGTGAAGAGACGTCGGCAATCACCAAGGGTTCTCTGAGTTCCGTGTATTTGAACGATCGCCAAATCCGAGAACTTCGCTATGCGGCATTATTACATGACTTTGGCAAAGTGGGTGTCCCAGAAGCCATTTTGGGCAAGCGCAAGAAACTCTATCCCTCACAGCTAGAGGTGATTCTCCATCGCTTTGCCTTAGCGCAGCGCACTCTGGAAATGGAATGCGCTCAAAACAAGTTCAAGTATTTACTCGAACATCCTGACCATCGCCATGACAATAACAACTCAACCTCGAGCTGTCCTCACTGTCAAAAACTCGAACAGCTCGATACACAACTAGCTCAAGCCATTGAAACAATCAAGCATTATCGGGAATTTGTGCAACAACTCAATCAGCCAGAAGTACTGCTCACTCGCGATTTTCAGGCATTTACAGAGGAAACATTAACCCAACTAACTGTTTTATCCCAATACACCTATCGAGATGTAGATGGTCAAATCAAACCCCTGATTACCAAGGCAGAGATGGTTCAATTGCTTGTGCCAAAAGGAAATTTAACCCCTGAAGAGCGTCTGGGTATTGAGTCTCATGTTACGCACACATACCATTTTCTCCAACGCATTCCCTGGACAAAGCATCTCAAAGACGTTCCGATTATTGCCTATGGACATCACGAGAAACTAGATGGCAGTGGCTACCCCAGAGGCTTAAAGCAAGATGAAATTCCCATCCAAACCCAGATGCTCACCGTTGCCGATATCTATGACGCCCTCACCGCCAGCGATCGCCCCTACAAGCGGCGGCTACCCCTGGAAACAGCACTGAAAATCCTGCGCCAAGAAGCTACCAAAAATAAAATTAACGGCGACTTAGTGGAGTTATTTGAGCAACGCCAGGTTTTTAGGGTTTTGGGTCATTCCCTCAACGTAGACTCTGTGGCTTGACCCCTGAAAATTCCAGACAGATGCTCTGAAGCCGGGGAAGCACGGGGAACAAGACCCGCCAGTAGAGACGTAGCATGCTACGTCTCTACCAAATGATGCTGTGGGGACGGGATCGACGCCCTAAAGCTGATCCGAGTAGTATTGATCCTTGTATTGATCCGTCCCCGATCAAACAATTTGCAATTCTTATCTTTTCACCTAGTTTTCCCCACTAGATTCCCCAGTGTTTCCACATGAAATTTCCAAGTTTTCCACAAATTACATCAGGTTTTCCACAGGGATGAACGGCGGGATCGAGCCTATCCCCTCATATTGGGGATTTTCCCCATCAAGGATATGGAGGCGATACTAGACTGAATTTGTGTAAACTTGTGTAACAAAAATAGGGTTCAAAGGCTGATTCTATCGTTAGCATTTTGGCGATTTGAGTGACCTTGTAATATTTCGTATCATTGACAACCCCACCCCATCTCAGTTGAGAATAGTGCGACCTACCCATAAAAAAACTTGAGACATCTCAAAGCAACAAGAGCAGTGGGTGCTGTGTCTAAGTCTATTTGCCGCTAGGTTTTAGCTACATTAGCCGATTTCCACAGACATGTAGAGAGCGAGCAAGGTGGCTTTTGTCCCAACACACTATTCGATAGAGAGGTAACTATGAACGCAACCGTCAGCATTTTGGCAGAAATCCCTGAAGACCTACACGAGTCCCTCAAGCGCTACTTAGAAACCCATCCCACTTGGGATCAAGATCGGGTTTTTGCCGCAGCGTTATCGCTGTTTTTGCTCCAAAATGGGAGTGGTAAGACACCCGAAGCCTCCCAGACCTATCGGGCTTGCGCTCGTGTCTACCTAGAATCCCTATTTCAGTCTCCTGCCTGAGTGAAGTAGTGAGATGGAGAGCTGGGGAAGCCATGCCATGTAGAGACGTAGCCTGCTACGTCTGGGGAGCTGGGGCAGGACAAGGGAGAATTTTTCACCAATGACATAGGATCATAAGCTGTTCCCTATTCCCTATTTCCTGTTCCCTATCCCCTATTCCCTATTCCCTAAAAAATGACGAATGACAAATGACAGTTTAGTGATTCCTCAACTAATTGTAGGTTTGGGTAATCCCGAACCCAAATATGACAAAACCCGTCATAACATTGGTTTTGAAGTCGTCGATGAGCTAGCCCGTCGGGTGCAAATCTCTTGGAGCGAAAATCGTCGCTTCCAAGCGTTGTTGGGCGAAGGACGCGGCTTAACAGGTGACAAACTACGTTTACTCAAACCCCTAACCTACATGAATCGTTCTGGGCAAGCAATTCGTGCCACTATAGATTGGTACAAAATGCCCCCAGAGTCAGTTTTGATCGTCTATGATGAGCTTGATTTACCGGTTGGGCGGCTACGTCTACGCCTTTCTGGTTCTGCGGGAGGACACAACGGCATGAAATCCGCGATCGCGCATCTGGGAACACAAAATTTCCCCCGCCTACGCATTGGAATTGGCAAGTCTGACCCCGACAAGAACACCGTTGGTCACGTTTTAGGCAAATTCTCTCCTGAGGAATCTAAGATCATCTCCGAAGTCATCCAACTCGCCGTTGACGCCATAGAACTCTCGCTAAAGGAAGGAGTCGAAAAAGCAATGAGCCTCTACAATAACCGGATAATTAATTCATGAAGGCGATCCTAGATATCCTGAGCTAAGATACCCTTAGCCACTCATAGTTCATGTACTAGGGGATGATTGAGTGAAAGTCGAGTCAATTCACATCCAAAGCTTCAAGCGGTTTGAGCAACTAGAGATTTACTTCAAAAATGGGATTCTGGATGAAGTGGCTGACAAATGGTACAAGGCTCAACCGCCAGAATTTAAAGAAATGCACGACTTTGTTGAACCTGGAGACAATATTTTGTGTCTCAACTTATGAAAATTGAGCCAAACTGCCAGTTTATTATTACGACTCACTCAGACTCGGTAAGCAACGTGGTTGGAGAAAGTGAAACCTACCGAATAGCGGGAGGAAAGCTATGTCTGTATTAAGAACTCTTTGACCAATGACCAATGACCAATGACCAATGACCAATGACCAATGACCAATGAC
>NZ_JBKHHI010000376.1:0-6561 GCF_046539235.1 Coleofasciculus sp. | reverse complement strand
TATCTATAGGGAGCGATCGCGCATAGAGTAGAGTTTCAGCGAGGGGGTGGGCAAATGGCTGAAAGGCTGATTCTTTCGTAGACCCTCTCGCTGCCTTGTCCTGTAAGGGTTTTAGCGATTTTTGGGGCAGATTTTTTCTGACCGAACTAAATCTGACCGACTAAGGCTCAATCGTACTCTCACGGGCATCTTTCAATCGCATTGTCCAAAACTGAATTGTCTCAGAAATCTCCATGAGTAAATCTGTTAACAAAACCTGCTGATTAAACTCCAAATCTCTAAATCGATTCTGAAACTCTTCTGTCGTCATATTCTGACAAATTCTTAAATCATTCCCGACAATTTTACATAAAACTTCTCGCGCCACTCCCCAGGCAAAATAACGTCGCCCCTCGTTCTCATCCTTTTCTTTGGACGTTTCTCCTCCTCGTAAAATTGGCGAACGAGACATCGCCCAGAAGCGTTCCACACCCCAACTCGCGACATAATCTGCAATCCCACTAGCCGCCCCCTGCCAATCATCAAAGGTATCTTTTCCTTGTTTAAGCCGTTGAAATACTTCTCGATCTAATTCATAGGTTTCGACAGGTTTTCTGGGCATATCAATAATTAAAATAAGACCATTTTATAATGTAAATGAAACGTAGCCTACTCAATCTGATAAATCTGAATTCGCCCATACCCCACACTCCACAATCCCCCCAGAAAATGTTCATCGACGAGAAAATTTTTCCATTTTTCTAAATTGTCCACCTTCCCCCTGGATGTCCAACTGATCAGAAATACTGCCCCTGGAGGAAAGCCTTCAACTGAAAACAGATTATTGACTAAACTGGTGTTTTCATCGGGATTCTCTTGACGTTCTGCGGCTTGATCAATCTCATCCAGGTTTTTTAAACTGACCCTCGGTTGCCGCACTAACCCCATATCTACGATGATGTTAATGCTATCATCGGGTACTATGATCAGCCGATTCTTGGGGATTTGTTTGGGTAGGCGTAAAGTATCGGTGCAATGCTGGACATTGTTTAATTTCAACCAGCGCAGATAAACAGTTTTATCCTTCAGTTGTTCCTCAGTTATATAAACCTTATTTGGATCAAGATTCAGGGGTGACTGGTGAGATAATTGCTGAAATCGATTTAACCAACTTAGACAACTGACCCACCAATTGCCATACCCTAAGACATGAATGGGCCACCAAAGTGTCCAACCCCAACCGAGGGCAATATGACCGGCTGATATATCCTCTTTTCCGCCAAACCAATTTTTAACTAGGGGTTGGTATTTCTCTTGACTTTCGGCATGTTCCCGCAAAGCCCCCCGTAGGGAACTGCCAGGAATTGCTGGAGTGCGGTCAGGTAATCGAAAAATCGGATTATTATTGCCCCGACTGCTACTATCTGCGCCGCCGATATGGACAGGTTCTTGACAGATTAACCATGCTATTGTCATTTGTCATTTGTCATTTGTCATTGGTTCAAGACTGGGGCGGGTTTAGTCACATCAGGGCAAGAAAAAAACGATAATAGTTAAACCCGCCCCTACTTGCTTCAAAACTGTTTTACTCCTTTCAGAATAACCACAAATGCCCGTAGCCTAAAACATGCCTCTGAAAGGGATCAGGGAAAGGTCCCGATTTTTGTATGGGTGCAACTCCGTCCCAGAGATACACCGCCCCGGCTGGGGTTAACCATTCTCCGGGTGTTAACACTTGTACCCGCTTCTGGGGTTGATGACTATCACCTAGGGTAGCTTTGGCGCGTACTTTTTTCCAGGATTGCCATGGTATCCCCCTGTCGGCGGCGTAAGCTTTAATGGCTGTGGGTGGATAGGGAACGGAACGCTTCAAGGGCGGTTTTTGCCATAATGCTCCCGTTAATAACACCGCTCCTGTAGAATGGGGACAGTCTGCCTCTAACCAATCCCAACATTTAGAGCGTACAGGTGCGATCGCGACTGGGGTTCCTCCTGCTCCCAAAATGCTCCAGTTTGGTGGAGTGTAGTCTCCAATCACTTTGACTAACATTGACCATTTCGTATCCATTAATGTGGTCATTTCGGCGAAGAATCCGGCTTCTTCCTTGACTTGGAATTCTTCGTCTCGGTGATTATGACTGAGGGTCAGGGTTTGCCAAGGTAGGTGTTTCAGTTTGGGTGATGTGGATTTGCCAGCGTTCCAGAAGGCTTTGAGACTGTTTCCAGGTATCAGATATTTGCCGCCCACGATTTCAATGTCTTGGTCTTGATGATCTGGCTGTACTCGCCAACGCTGTTGATGCCATTGCAAACGGTAAATTTGCTGCGGGGGGTCATTCTTTGTCTCTAAAGTATAGACGGGCTGGGGTAAGGGAACATAGAGATTGGTGTCGAAGTACCAAAATGGACCCAATAGTTGACAATCTCTGGGTAAGTTTAAACAAGCGGCTAACTGATGACCATTGGGGGGCCAGCGACAGCCGACTTGTCCGCTATTTTGCCCTACGGGTGTTAGATTGCCAATGGCGATGGGTCCTGCGGGTGTCAGACTGTACCAATTGGTTGATGGTTGATTGTTGAGGGTTGATGGGGGATTGTTCATGGCGGTGAATGATAGCAAAAGGCAGGATTGGGAAAACCTCTCTCCAAACCTCTCTCCTACAAGGAGAGAGGCTTTGAATTTTTACCTACTGACCTGTTCTAACCATTTTTGCCGTTCTCGCTGTTGACGTGCCAGAAATGCTTTGAGGCTAATCCAATTGATCCACCATGACCAATCTTTGAGTTCTGTCTGATAATCGCGGCGACCTACAGTTAATACCTGTTCCCAGGTGAGGGGAATACCCACACTTACCCAGAGGGTATCGATTAAGTCTCCCACTGTAAAGATAGATACATCCCGCAAGCGGGTGCTTTCCAGATAGGTTAATAGTTTCTCCCAAGCATTGAGTTCGCTTTTGCCTTCTTTTGTGGGTTCAATGGGCATGAGTAAATTCCATAAAGACCACGGACAAACCCACTGTAATGATTGACCACTATTAAATAAAACTTGGATACAGATGCGGTTACGTCCTTGAGATTTTGCCTGTTTATATGCCTGATTTAAGCCGCGATGCCAAAGGGATTGGGGAATTCGCCGTTGGGCAATCACAATACCTAAGCTGAAGTGCATTTTTTCCCCCGGTACCGGATAGAGTTGATCCTGATACTGTACCCAGCCATCTACTGGGGGAGTGAGAGGTTGAGTTAAGGGAGAGGGTTTGCCTGTCCAAAGGGCTTGTAGGTCATGGGTTAGGGAAATAGCTTCGGTGAGGGGTCCGAGTAAGAGGAAATCATCCCCACCAGCAAAAATGACTTTGCTATCGTGATGAACTTCGGTTAAAGCATAGAGAAGTTCATTCCATAAACTGAATAATAGGGACAAATCGAGGATGTGGGGTAATTCTAGTTGTCGGTCTTGGTTGGGTACGTTCGGCGGTTGGATTCCTAAGTTATAGTGGGTGATCTGTTCAACGTTGGGATGCCATTTTGACCAAGGTAATTTCAGGGTTCGATACTGTTTGCCAGACAGCCATTTGCCCATATTGTCCCCATCTCCCCGCCAGCCGACTGTCCATTCAATGGTGCTTTGCCAACCATTGGGGATGTCGCTTTGCCAAATTTCTAAGAGTTCTTTATCCTCTATATTGCGCCGTTCTAAGCCACGGGGATGAGCAAATTGTCCGTTTTGATCTGCCCTGGGCATACCCCATTGGGTTTTTTGGGGTAAGGTTGAAAAATAATCCCGTTCTAGCCCTTGCAGGGTTTGGTTCCACAAATCGAGATTAACCTGAGGCTGGGTGGGTATCCAAGCCGCCGCCGCCGCCGTGCGATCGGGAAATTGTCCCCAAGGACAATCCGGTGGCGTTTTCCCCCAGAGTTGTTTTAGGGTTGGCACAATAATATCTGGCACTGAGGCTAACCGCTTCAGCATTTCAATACTGTTGAGGCGATCGCTTTCTGAAAAGAGTCCTTTGAGTTTACTCTCCTTTGCCGCCCGTTCCCACCATTGATCCAAAATGGGTTTCTCTAATCCCCAGGTTCCGCCTTGGTCAATCGGTTGCAAGCCGGGATGCCAAATGGATAAATGACCCGCACTTGGGCTAGTCCGTCCCCCCCACCAGGTTCCTTGCCAATCGCGACCCAGTTTCTGAGATTCAATTCCTTGGTGTAGGTTGGCGATATCCTCAACAATCTGTCCCACGCGGATGGGAGTAGACTCAGTGTAAACTGACCACAGACATTGATGATCCCGATGAATCACCCGCCAGCCAATCCCATTGAGGAGTTGGGATTTGTGTGCGATCGCGGCTTGTTCTAAGCCTTTGAGTAACCGTCCCCATTCCTGTTGGATCAGCGACTGGAATTTCTCTAACCAACTATCGGATTCGGGAAATACTCCCGTCACCACATTGGGCAATTCCGGACGCCAAAACCGCTGATCAACTGAGTTAGAACCCCGCAACCAATTCACCAAAGGGGAGGAATGGTGCAGGGGTAACAACACCTTCCCGCCCCACTCCTCCCAGCGATAAATGAGAACAGCAGATAGGTAATGACACAACCAAGACGCCACCGCCCAATCTCTCAGCCGTTGTCCACCCCCCAGAAAGGATTGAACTGGACCAAAACTAATTACTCCTATCTGCGTCAGGGTAGGAGTATTGCCCAAATCAATTTGCTGACAAGCCTCTTGACTCGCCCCACCTCCCCACCAAACCTGGTTTTTCAGATGAGAGGAATTTTGCCATTCTCCACTCACGGGATGGGTAGACAGGAGTGGTTCGGCTTGCGGAAGCACTGGATATAAGTTTTTCTGCTTAATTAACCAATCTTGCAGATTCATTGAGTTTGATTTAGATCAGGTTGATTTGGATTAGGGAGATGAGAGAAAAAAGGGGTAGGGGCGACCCGCTGCATCAATTAACAATTCAAATCCATTCAATGGGATCGGGTCGCCCTTTCCATGGGTCAGGTCGTCCTCTGGTGTTTTAACCTTAGAGGCGTCTTTTAATATCATTAACCTTATTTTCATACACCTGAACCCTCTGCTGTACCTGGGACGATAACCCCGCCAATTGGATAATATAGCGCAGTTGCTGCACGGCAACTTCTGAGGGATGATCGGGATGATTGACTGATCCGAAAGCTTCTTTTTGAGCATCTAAAATTTTGTCAATACTGTCCCCCAGCAAAGCATGGTATAATTCATTTCTGATATTCAGGAAACTTTCCTGAATTTGAGCATCGAGTTGCCACTGGTTATCACAGTAAAACCCCTTAAACTTATTCCAATCGGGGTTAGGCTGAATAGCGGTAACCTGATAGTTTACAGGCTTCCGAGACGTTGATCCGTGACTTAATAACTCAGTCACTCTCTTTTTAATGCCAATATACCGATTAAATTTATCCTTATCCGTATTTCCTGTATTCGGGTCAGTGTACTCTAAGAACGTCTTACCATCCTCTTTATTCCATCGATAATTCCCCGATCCTCGCTGAATAATTAAACAAGCGATCGCGAGTTCAAACGCCCCCGCCACTCTCAGATACCAATGCATCCACTGTCCGCGATCGCGAAAGGCTTGTTCACTCCACAAAGCAATACTGATCCGTTCGATGACTTCGGCTTGGGGAGTTAAGCCTAGATTGAGTTGGGCAAGATTAAAGGAGACCGCGCGATCGAGATATTGGCAGGTTTCCCGCAGGGTTTGATCGGGATGATCCGCTAACAATTCATTCGCCCCGGCGAAGTCTTGAATTGCCAATAACTGCCTAATTTGAGGCACTTTTAATCGCCACTGCCAATGAGTGCCAGAATGGAAATACGAAATTGATTCTTGTCGAGAAATATAGATAAACTCAATCTCTCGTTTAGCTAACTTTTGTTCAATTCCCCAAAGGTACAGCGCACTACTCAAAGCCGGAGTTCCACTGCTATGCTGGACAAGAATCTGATCAACTGGAATCGTTTGTCCCGCTGTGGGAGCAAAAACTATCCGACTCGACTCAAATTGAATCAATCCGTTTAATAAAGGATCAATCCGCTTTGCCATTCCGTCCCAATCCGCCGCCCCTTGGGGAATATCAGCACCAATATCAAGGAAAATCGGATAATAATTAATCCCCTGCTGCTGACACCATTTTTCTAAGATATTGCGCCACCAATATCCATCCGAGGTAACAATATCATTCCACCCTTCACCCGACTCATTCTGGTGTTGCATCCAGTCCACCTGATTGGTTAAAATAATTCCCCAATACAGTTCAGCCTGATTTTTCTGTTCTTGCCAAACTTGGCGAATCAGAGGAAAATCCACCCGTTCGAGTTGATCAATAAACTCCTCATCATTCCATTGTTGTGTCTCCTGGACATCTGTCAAAGTATAACAAGCCTCTAACTTTTTAGTCCCTGATTCCGAATCGACAAGAATATCGCTACTCCCCAAAACTTGCAGAATTAAATAACGTGGCATGATCAAACTCCGTTCGTAGTAAGCGCTTTAGCGCCACCCATCCTAATTTACATTAGAGACCTATTAC
>NZ_JBKHHI010000375.1:0-6571 GCF_046539235.1 Coleofasciculus sp. | reverse complement strand
ATTTTAAGGCACTAAAGTGCTGACTACGAACTTGACCTAAATTTTTGCCTCATTTTTAGCATTTTAAGGCACTAAAGTGCTGACTACGAACTTGACCTAAATTTTTGCCTCATTTTTAGCATTTTAAGGCACTAAAGTGCTGACTACGAACTTGACCTAAATTTTTGTCGTCATTTTTAGCATTTTAAGGCACTAAAGTGCTGACTACGAACTTCACCTCCTGATTTAGGTATGCCACATTAATCTGAAAATTGCCTGAGAAGAGAGGTAAAATGTGATCAATGATAATTATAGTATCTATACCCACCTGATTACCAATTGCTGTAAGACATCATGAATCTATAAAAACAGCCGTTAATGCTTCAAGGCGCAACGCGATCGCTAAAACCAAATATCTTCGGTAAAATCTCAATGGTAGTCGTTATCCTCAACGCTTGTGAGTTCTCATCCCACCAACCCAATCCAGACTCCTCCAGACTCAGCAGCCCCCAACTCCATATTCCCCGGAGAAGTCTTTGCTAAGACGGCGGAGTTTGATCTGTATATCCGGCAACTCTTGCCACGCTATGATGAAATGTTAGCGAGCATCGCACGCTGTATCCCGTCTCAGGCGAAACGTATACTGGATTTGGGGTGTGGGACTGGTGAATTGAGTTTCAAGGTACTTCAGCGCTGTCGAGATGTCCAAGTCGTCGGCGTGGATTATTCTCCCCGGATGATCGAGTTTGCCACAGCCAAGCTAGAGACAGCCGGATATCGTCAACAGTGGACAGGTGTCGAAGGAGATTTTGGTGATTGGGCAAATCATCAGTTATCCCTGGGAGGGGGTTTTGATGCTTGTGTTTCCTCTTTAGCTATTCATCATTTGACGGATGAAATGAAGGTAAAACTGTTTACTAAAATTCGGGAAAGCCTCAACCCTGGCGGTGTGTTTTGGAATGCTGATCCAGTGGTTCCTGAATCACCAATTTTGTCAGAAGTCTATAAGCATATTCGCGAGGAATGGTGTGTAAAACAGGGAACCACGTTAACCAAAGTCAGGATGAAAACAGGTAAAAGTATTCCTTACGGTTATTCTCAACCAGATCAATTAGTTACATTAGCAGCCCATCTAGATATGTTGAAAACGGCTGGGTTTGAATCTGTAGCCGTACCTTGGAAATATTATGGGTTAGCGGTATTTGGTGGAGAAAAGGTATAGGGCAGAGGGTATCCTAGGTTGTAGAGACTCCTCCGGTGGAACGTCTGTTGTAGGGGCGGGTTTTACCCTTAACGGGAAGCTTTTCACCCTGATGTCACTAAACCCGCCCCCAACGGAGTGCAAGAATTTTAAGGGCAAATGACATAAACAAATCTAAAGGGAAATAGGGGCGATGGCAAAGGATTCTCACCGACCAAAAAAGGATGACGCCGTTCTCGGCGGTAAAAATCCACCCCCAACTAAAGGCGTAGTCTTAGGTGGTATGGCTGGGCTGAGGATGCGTTTAACCTCTCTTGTCGTGGAACAACGTTTAGCCGCTATTAGCGAAGCCATCGCCTATGGGGATGCGGGGTTAAATTTAGTGCAGGACGCTTTTGTACAAGATGAATCCCCACGGGTACGACAAGCAGCACTCTTAATTCTGTGGAATCAGAAACAACCGTGGGTTCAACAAGCCATTAAACATTATGTCCCATCTAATCGAGTCGCCTGGTGGCGGTTAAATGAAACCGAAGGAGACATCGCGGCGGATAGTGTGGGGGGAAATGATGGCACAATTAAGGGAGCAACGCCAGTGACAATGGTTCCCGGTCGAATGCCGGGATTAGGCGGTGCGGGACATCCCGATGAGGTGAATCCGGAGTCTTATCGCTTTGTCGAATATGTTCTACCTCAAGGATTAGGGAGTGCGTTGCAATTTGATGGGGATGACTATGTGGAAATTCCCCATGGATCAGCCTTGAATTTTGGGGTTGGGGATTTCTCGATTGGTGTGGGTGTTAAAACTCGCCGTCGTGGACTTGAAGTGATTTTAGATAAGCGCGTGGAAACCTCTGGTTCGGTGCAAGGATATTGTTTATATCTGCATCATGGTCGGTTGGGTTTACAATTAGCGGATGGAATCGAGCCGACTTGGACGAATTATGATAGTCAGTGCTTAATTGCCGATGATCGCTGGCATTATCTGATGGTTACCGTTAACCGAGATGCGACGGATGGGGGACGATGGTATGTTGATGGGATTGAGTTAGAAAATCGGTTTAATCCGACGGGACAACAAGGTTCGCTGAATAATTTTAAACCTCTGCGATTGGGACGGCGTTCGGATCATCCGAGTTCACCAGGATTCTTTCAGGGTAGGATGAGTGATGTGCAACTGTTTAAGCGATCGCTAGCCGCACCTGAGATTCTAGCGGTTTATCACAAGGTTGGGGTGAAGGGGACGCGATCGGGATTTATTCATAAGTAATTAGTAGTTTGTAATATCCAATCTGATGTTTTTTTAACGCAGAGGTTTTCGCAGAGAGACACAGAGAAATTGGTAGTATTTGGGGGGATGTTTTATAGAATTAGAGAAATAAACGGAAATAATATTGTAAATGATTATGGTGGAGCATTTTAATCAACCCAGAGACAATGATGCGGTTCTTGGTTCGTCTTATGCTGCCCCTCTGGGTGCGGTTATTTTAGGCGGAGTTGCAGGGGTTAAGCGGCGTCTGGCAAGTGACGATGAGACGGTGAGAATTGCTGCACTTAAAGAGGCGTGCAAGTATGGAGAATCGGGTTTAGGGGTAATTATCCCCGCCTTGCAGGATGAATCAGAACAAGTGCAGCGAGTTGCCTATTTACTGTTGCGCGATCGCACTGAACCAGAGGCGAAACGGGCGTTAAATGCTTATCTCCCTTATCATCTGTTTGAGGATATCACAACGCATAAGGCGGGTCAATCCATTGCCATTAGTCCCGATGGCACAAGATTTGCCTATTTACGCGGGAAAACCATTCGAGTTTACCATATCGAGACGAAAGAAATCCTATACAAGATTCCCAAATATCCCAAAGCCAAAGAATTTTTGGCGTTAACTGATGATGTGAAAATAGTGGTGCGAGTCAGGAATGGTGCAAGTCATGTCATCGAGATTTGGGATCAGGAGTCAAAGTCTTTTTTAACTTTGGCTAACGTAAAGTCACTATATGACATTTGAATTAACCCTGAGAACCTGTAGGTTAGGTGGATGCAGTAAACCCAACAAAATTTAAGCGTCAAGCCCTTACTACGAACTTCAATTGAGAGATGCCACGTTACTATTCTTGCAAAGGGCGGGTTTTGTTGATGCATCATTGGAGACCAACTGAGTGACTCAACCCGCCTTGACAATACGAATGGGGAATGGGGGGACGTTTTTATTGCCAGCGTCCCACAACTACCCGCACTGTACCGTCTTCTAATACGTCTTCTTCTTCGACATTAAATCCTTGTTTTTGCACGGAATGCATTAACATTTTATGGGCGTATTTTTGATTCACGGAATTGACGAATTCTGTTTGATTAATTCTCGCCCCCCAGAAATCTGCCACGAGTTCATACGCCTCCTCATTTTGGCGAAAGCCTAAATCGTAACCATTAGACTGGCGAATCACGTATTCGGCTTCGGTGGTATTCCCGTGATAGCCGCGTACCGAGGTATTGCATTCGACGTGATACCCCAACTCCTGTAATGTTTGATGCAGAATTTCGCCGTTTTTGATTTGAATGTTGATGGTGGTGAAGTGAGACATAGTTTTAGATGATGGTTAAAATTGGTGTCCTAACCGCCGTAACGGTTGATATACATGCGTTTATGGCGAAGACAGCGCAACTACGAACTCAGATTAAGGAGTGTGTCATTCAAGTGAAGGCAATGAGTAATCGGGTAAATTTCTCTCTAGGGAAGGATGTGGGAGTGAGACTCTAGCTAGACGCGATCGCACGTCTATTCTGTTTAGTGTAAAGCATAACCGCAGTTAGGAGGGTTCTCAATGGGACTTCGGAAATTAATGGGTTTGGGGCTGGTGATGGTACTTTTGTCTGCTTGTAGTATTTTCTATGAAGACGAAGCGGCTACTATACCGCCAGAGGAGACAGTAGATAAGACAGCAATAGAGAACAGTTCTACCTTAGGTGATGTCTCTGAGAATAGGGAGGAGTTGACGGGTGAGATGATTACGGTGGATGGTAAGGTGGACGAGGTTATCGATTCGAGTACATTTAAGCTGGAACAGGAAGAACCTCTGTTAGACAAACAAGTCCTGGTGATGAATGCTAATCCCGATACGCCGATTATAGAGGACAATTGGGTGAGAGTTACGGGGAAAGTAAGTAAGTTTGTCAGTAAGGAGGAATTGGAGAAGGATTACGATTTGACCTGGGATTTAGATGTGGAACAAAGCATAGAAGCGGAATACGAAAATAAACCAGTGATTTTGGCTGAGTCTGTGGAACTCCTAGCGGTGGATTGAGTGAGAATTTGCCCAGATTGCGGCTTGGGTGCGATCGCGTAGGTTCAATCGACTTAAGATATTGGTAATATGGTTCTTTACAGTCTTCTGAGAAATATATAGGGTTTGGGCAATTTCCCGGTTATTCGCACCCGTGGCGATTAAGCGGAGGATTTCCTGTTCTCTGGGTGTGAGTTCATCCCAGGCGGTTGAGGAATTGGAGACAGAAGCAGGGATTTGCGTGATAATCTTTTGACCAATTCCTGGTCCCAATTGAGTATACCCCTTATACACCGCCCGAATTGCTTGGGCTAATTCGTCGGGAGGTGTATCTTTGAGTAAATAGCCAGATGCGCCATAATGTAGGGCTTGAGTGACATACTCATCATCATCGAATGTGGTTAAGACCAAGATTTTGATAGTAGGAAACCGTTGACAGATTTCGCGGGTAGCGGCGACACCATCCATAATCGGCATACGCACATCCATGAGGATAATATCAGGGTTCAAGGTCTCAAGTTGCGCGATCGCCGTTTCTCCATTATCTGCTTCTCCGATAACCTCTAAATCATCTTCAAATTGTAATAAGGCTTTTAACCCGCGTCGGACTAGATTTTGGTCATCAACGAGTAAGATTTTAATGTTCATGGTTCATGGTTCATGGTTCATGGTTCATGGTTCATTGTTCATTGTGCATGGTTCATGGTTCATGGTTCATTGTGCATGGTTCATGGTTCATGGTTCATGGTTCATAGTGCATGGTAGCAATTAACAATCAACAATCAACGATGAACAATCAACAATCAACAATCAACGATGAACAATCAACAATCAACAATCAACAATCAACAATCAACAACAACTTGACACCCTTGTCCAGGTGCTGTGTTAATGGTAAAATGACCCCCATTAGCTTGGGTACGTTCCCGCATCCCTTGTAGTCCAAAACCAGTGGTATTCTGCGTCACATCGAATCCTCTGCCATTATCCTGAATGATCAGATGGAACCGGGAATCTGTCCAAATCTGAATACTCACCTCCGTGGCTTTGGCGTGTTTATAGATATTGGTGAGGGATTCTTGGATAATCCGATAACTCGCCATTTTCACATCAGGCGTCACCGGATGGGACAAATTGATCTGACAATCAGGTAAGATACCTGTAGACTTATGAAACTCTTGGATTAAAGAGGCGATCGCATCCTCTAGAGATTGCCCTTGTAATGGGTTAGAACGGAGGGTAGCTACGGATTGACGCACGTCTTGCAGTGCAGTCGCGGCGACTTGTTTGACTTCGAGTAAAAAGTCTTTGGCTTCGGCGGGATTCGATTCCCAGAGTCGCAACGCCGCTTCTAAGTGTAGATTAAACGTAATCAGGGAATGTCCTAAGGAATCATGGATTTCCCTAGCAATACGATTCCGTTCTTGCAGCGTCGCCATATCCTCAATCCGGGTAGCATAGCGCCGCAGTTGTGCATTTGCCTGTGCCAATTCGTCCCGACTGCGCCGTTCAGCTAATACCGCATCGACTAATAACTGGAGGAAGACCAAGACTAAACCAAATACTACTATAGAACTTAACAGGATAAATAGCCAGCGTTCTGGCATTGCCAAAACTGGGGGGCGAAAGGGAGGGCGAGGGTGAAGGCTGCGAGACTGAAATCGGTCCACTTCCCGCATTAGAAATAAGACAAACGCGAATCCGGTAATAATTAAGCGACTTTGCCGTTCAAGGATAAAACAATTGCGGATAACTAAAATAATTAACATCAAGGGTAACATACGAAGTTTACCCACCAAGGAAACGAGGAGAATTACGCCAATTTCCACGCCGGTATAAATCACCTTGACCGATTTCTGAGTCGGTAATCTCAACCCCATGATGCCAAAGACAGCTAAACCAAACAAATTCAGGAGAGGGAAGCGAGGGAGGTGGGGAAAGGAAAACCGCAGGAATTCAATGATAGCGATGATTCCCAGCAGAATCCATTCTAGATACAAAAGGAAAGGAATTGGATGTTTGGTCATGGTTCATGTTTCATTGTTGATGGTTCATGGTTCATTGTTGATGGTTCATGGTTCATTGTTGATTGGTAATCCTCTCCCCCATATC
>NZ_JBKHHI010000374.1:0-6600 GCF_046539235.1 Coleofasciculus sp. | reverse complement strand
CTAGGGGTGGCAAACCGAACCAAGTCATTGTGAGCGTTCTTGTACCTTAGATTATCGAAAGAGCAAGATAACTAAACCTCTTAACGCTCTTTGTGGTCATTACTGCAAATTGAAAGGAGGTAACAATTATGGCTTTAGTTCGTTGGCAACCGTTTCAAGAAATTGACAGCTTACAACGGCAAATGAACCGTCTGTTTGACAATTTAATGACGACAGACGGAGATGGGTGGGCAACTACGTTTACCCCAGCGGCTGAGATGCAGGAAACCCCTGATGCAATCCATCTGAAACTGGAAGTTCCGGGGCTAGAACCTAACGATATCGACTTGCAAGTCTCCGCTGAAACTGTCTCGATTAGCGGTGAACGCAAACAAGAAACTCAAACGGAAGAAAATGGTACTAAGCGCAGCGAATTCCGCTATGGTAGCTTCCGTCGAGTGATTTATTTACCTGCACAAGTGCAGAATAATGAGGTTCACGCTGAATACAAAAATGGTATTTTGCATCTCACGCTTCCTAAAGCCGAAGAAGAGAAGAATAAAGTCGTCAAAGTGAACATCGGCTAATCGTTTCTTGATGCTGAGGTTTCACCACATCTTTGGCTAGAAGGAGTAAGGGGTAAATACACAAGGATGTGTGGCTACTCTCTGCCATTTCATCCTTCCCCCTTAAGACCATTGGGTTTCTGATATAAAAGCTGGCTCGAAGCGCTCAGAAATCCAATGGTTTTATCTGACCATTTTTTCAAGTCAGATCAAGTTGTGTAGTCGTTACCCTAAAAGTTAGGATTTTATTCCGTTTTAGGAGGTCAACCTATGGCGGACATTACCGGACAGCTAAAACAGCTTAACGAAATTCTCAGCCGAGCGCTGCAAACACCGACTAATCCACCTAGTTCTCCACCATCGTCTGATCCGCTTCCGGAAAACACACCCATGCCAAATTCGACATCCTCTGAGGCGGTTGGTGGGTCAACGGATGGGTTAAACCCCTCGCCATAAAACTGACGGTTCCGAATAATAACGTTTATCGTCAAGGAGCTAAAAAAAATGGCAGTTGAAACGAATAATACACCATTCCAAAAACCCCCAAAACTCAAACAAATTGGTGGTAGCCTGCTTACCTTCATCACTATCCTGCTCCTATTGAATTTAGCGATTATTCCCAGCTTGGGTTCTCATTATCGAGACGTACCCTATAGTGACTTTATTGAGCAAGTCGAAGCGGGTAAAGTGGAGCGTGCCATTGTCGGACCTGAGCGAATTCAGTACACCCTCAAACCCGCACCTAACAGCCCTTCTGAACCTCCCCGTGTCTTCGTCACCACACCCGTAACGATTGATCTGGATTTACCGAAGATCTTACGAGAAAATGATGTGGAGTTTGCCGCTCCGCCACCGGACAACTTGGGTTGGCTCTCAACGGTACTGGGTTGGATTGTGCCACCTTTAATCTTTTTTGGCATCTGGGGGTGGCTGTTGAGCCGGAATCAAGGGGGAGGTCCAGCAGCGTTGACGGTGGGTCAGAGTAAGGCTCGAATCTACTCTGAAGGAAGTACAGGGATCAAATTTGATGATGTGGCTGGGGTGGATGAAGCTAAAGCCGAACTCCAGGAAGTGGTTGAGTTTCTTAGAGACTCAAGTCGCTATACCCAGATTGGTGCGAAAATTCCCAAAGGTGTGCTGCTGGTCGGACCACCGGGAACGGGTAAAACCCTACTGGCAAAAGCTGTCGCCGGGGAAGCGGGGGTTCCTTTCTTTAGCATATCGGGTTCGGAGTTTATTGAATTGTTTGTCGGTGTGGGTGCCGCACGGGTACGAGATTTATTTGAACAAGCCAAACAACAGGCGCCCTGTATTGTTTTCATCGATGAATTAGATGCGTTGGGCAAATCTCGCGGTGGGAATAGTCCCTTCATTGGTGGCAATGATGAGCGAGAACAGACGCTGAACCAGTTGCTCACAGAAATGGATGGCTTCGATGCCAATAGTGGTGTGATTATTTTAGCAGCAACCAACCGTCCGGATGTGCTTGACCCAGCCTTGCGCCGTCCGAGGCGTTTTGATCGCCAAATTGTGGTAGACCGACCGGATAAAATCGGGCGGGAAGCGATTCTCCAGGTTCATGCTCAGTATGTAAAGTTGGCTGAGGAGGTGGATTTGGCGAAAATTGCGGCGCGAACCCCAGGGTTTGCTGGGGCTGATTTGGCTAACTTGGTAAATGAGGCGGCTTTGCTAGCCGCACGCCAGCATCATCCGGCGGTGACGATGGCTGATTTTAATGAAGCGATTGATCGCGTGATTGCTGGACTGGAGAAAAAATCCCGTGTCCTCAGCGATATTGAGAAAAAAACCGTTGCCTATCATGAAGTGGGTCACGCCCTGGTGGGTTCTTTAATGCCCGGTGCTGGAACCGTTGAGAAAATCTCAGTCGTTCCCCGTGGTGTCGGCGCTCTCGGCTACACCGTACAGTTGCCGGAAGATGACCGCTTTTTGATGATGGAAGATGAAATTCGGGGACGAATTGCCACGCTGTTAGGGGGGCGTTCGGCAGAAGAGTTAATCTTTGGTAAGGTATCCACGGGCGCTGGGGATGACATTCAAAAAGCTACGGATTTGGCTGAACGTTCGGTTACCCTCTATGGTATGAGCAAGAGTTTAGGAGCGATCGCGTTTGAGAAGAGTCAACCCCAATTCTGGGAGGGGTGGCAAAATCCTCGCCGTTCTGTTAGTCCCAAGGTGGCTGAGGAGATTGACCGAGAGGTGAAGGACATGGTAGACAGAGCTCACCAGATGGCACGGCTGATCTTGCAAACCAATCAAACTTTACTCGAACAAATCGCCGAAATTCTCTTGCACCAGGAAATCCTCGAAGGTGCAGAACTCCAAGAGCAACTCAAAAGCGCGATCGCGCCTGCGTCACTGCAAGATTGGTTGCAAACGGGTAAACTGCCACAGGAGTTACCACAGTTACAACCCGCCGCTTAGAACTACTGGTTAAGTCATCGACTGAACGTCTTCAAAAACAGTAACCATTCCCTATTCAATACCCCCTTTTTTTACTGAGCAAAGCATCTCTCCCGATCCTTAGCTTTGCTCAGAATGATACGTTATCTCAGGTTCGGTCAAACCCCCTGAATAACAACGCCTAAAACTTTTGTTTTTGGTTATGTTCTCCTTCAACGCTATGATTTTTATCTCCTATGACGACTCTTCCTAACTCCAAAGTGCTTCTGCCACCCCAGTCGAAATTTACATCCCTCTCAGATCGTTTAACAACGCTGCTCAACCGCTTACAACCGTCACCTGAAGCCCTAGTTTTAATTTCGGCAACCTTAATTAGTGGTGGAGCAGGCTTAGCGATGGTGTCCTTTCACCATTTAATCGATCTATGCCAAATCCTAGCCTTCGGAAAATTATTGGGACTTCTCTCGGTTTGGGGAACGTGGACATTAGTTTGTATTCCCACCTTAGGCGGCTTAGTGGTTGGGGTAATGCGTTGGCATTATCCTCATATTTTAGGTCAGGGATTTTCGGCACTTTTAAGTAATGAAAGGGTGCAGAAAATATCACCGATGCGACCCATTATTAAAATGCTGGCGGCGGCAATTTCCTTGGGGACAGGGGCATCCTTGGGACCAGAAAGTCCGAGCGTGGAAATTGGTTCTAATGTGGGGATTCTACTGGGTCAATTTTTTCAAGTGTCTAAGGAGCGATATCGCTTACTGCTAGGCGCTGGGGCAGCAGCCGGCTTTGCGGCTGGATTTAATGCTCCGATTGCTGGTGTCTTCTTCGCGATAGAAGTTGTCCTAGGCACAGCATTTAGCACTCCAGCCGTAAGTCTCATCCTTCTCTCTGCTGTCATTTCTGCTATCATTGCTCGCCTCTTTTTGGGCGTTCATCCCGCTTTTAATTTACCGACTTACCAAGTTTTGAATAATTGGGAATGGATCTTTTATTTAGGATTAGGGTTACTGGCTAGCTTAATATCAATTACCTATACCAAAGCGATTAACCTGGCTCAGGCTTGTTTTCGAGGCGAGGTTATGGGCTTGACTTGGCTACAAAAACTTCCCCCAGCCATGCAACCCGTTCTCGGAGGAGCCTGTGTTGGTCTAGTGGCTTTACCATTGCCGCAAATTCTCGGTGTCGGCTATGGAACGCTAGAAGATATTCTCCAGGGAGAACAATTTTCTATCAGTTTTTTAGGTTTACTATTAGGCGTAAAAATAATTATTACAGCGATTAGTTTAAGTAGCGGATTAGTTGGAGGAGTTTTTGCTCCCTCTCTATTTATTGGAGCTTGTTTGGGAGCTATTTACGGCAATAGCTTAATGACTATTTTACCTCCTAGCTTATCAGAAATTGCCCCACCACCGGCTTATGCCATGGTGGGAATGGCAGCCGTACTTGCTGGTAGTGTCAGAGCGCCACTAACGGCAATTCTCTTACTGTTTGAGTTGACGCGAAACTATTTAATTATTCTCCCCCTAATGGCAGCGGTAAGTGTAACCGTTTGGGTCGTTGAGCAAGTGCAATCCTACCCATCTGGTAAGCGGTTAAATCTCCAGCAAATGGGTATGAATCTGGAAAAACAGGATGAGTGGGAGGTGTTGCAGCAAGTCCCCGTAGATACAATTATGCAGCGATCCTATGTGGGACTACCAGCTTCCCTGTCCTTGCTACACGCAGGTTGGATCATGATTCAGGACAAATGCCATACTGCTCTGGTGTTTGATGAAGCGGATCAACTAATCGGAATTATTACTCTAGCGGATATCAAGCGGATTATCAACGAAATCAAACCTCAAGCGTCCGGAACGTTAGAAATTAAGCCAAAAGTTAGAGATATTTGTACACAGGAAGTTCTCTATGCTTATTCCGATGAATCGGTGAAAGATGCTTTAAAACGAATGGGAGCAAGGGGACTTTTTCTCCTGCCTGTTGTCGCCAGAAATAATCCGCGAAACGTTTTGGGTGTGATTGAACGAAGTAAAATTGGTTTGGTTGGCGATTTGGTGACGACCAAAGAAGTCCTTGAACCTTATTTACCTAAGAGTCAGAAGTCATAATTTACAGCAGATTTCAGGTTGATGAGGTACAGTCTTATAAGCAAGATCCCCGACTTCTTGAATAAGTCGGGGATCTGTCTGTAGCGATCGCCCGATGCCGCCCTTTCTCAAACCACAAAACCTACTCCATGTCGTCACAATCCATTGACAGTATTGGTTCAAATAAAGGGCAAATTCGAGCGATTCGCATCATTGTATTATTGCATCATTAATGAGTCGCGATCATCCTTAAGATTTGACTTCCTTCTTTGAGATGCGCTTAAAGTTAGAGATGCGTTTAAAGAAAGCAGCGATTCTAGTCTTGAGTTTCTCAAAGGCATTTTTGGTATCTTCATCTGCCTTGAGCTGCTGCTCAAGATTTTTAATTTCTGTATTAAGCTGCTCGTATTCCTGATCATCTTCTGCATAGCCCAATTCCTGAGCTAGCTTGAGCCGCGTGCGGGCGTTTGCCAGCATCTGCATCGCCTTATCCTTGTCGCTTTCTGAGCAGGCTGACTGAATTAAATTGCGGGCGTTGAGGATAGGTAATGGCTGATATTCCTCCAAAAGCACTAATGTTGATAGAGCTATTTGCAGTACCCCTTTCGCTTCGGCAGTATTGCCTTCGTCTATCAACTTGGCGGCTTTCTTCAGGGCATTTGGATAGGTTGCCAAAGGCAAATTGGAGACAGTGACGCGAATTTCACTGGCTAAGCTATTGAACAGTCTGCGGGCAGCCGGTAAATCACCAGAGTTAACCGCAGATTTGATTTCTTTGCGGATATCTTTGATGGCGGCTTTGTCATCTGGCGCAACGTTAATGATCGCGATCGTATAATCGATTGGAACTAAAGATAGCTCCGGTTCTCGCGCCAGAATAATATCGAGTTGACCCGTGGCTCGCTCGATCGCTTTTATCGCTTTGTCCAGATCGTTTTCATCGATAGCTGCGATCGCGTCTTTGGTTTCCTGAATTGCGTTGACTGCTTCCTGAACCAGGCGTTTCTCTAATTCAGTAATAGTCCGCTCTTTTTCCTGTTCGGTTTGTTGTTGCAGTTCCTTGTCCGAGACTTGGTGGATTTGGGTATCACTCATGGCTCGATTACCTCCACTGTTTGAGTAAGTTAACTTTGGGCAAACAGTTATACCAATCAGCCCTATCAATAACGAACAATTAAGCCGCTCGCTTGACAGAACTGTGTTCCTTTAAATCTCAATTTTAAAATTTAGCAAAGCCGATTGGCAGGGACAACAGCTCGTGAAGTGTGGTTTGCCGAATAGCGAGGTTAGTTTTATTTCGGACTCAGAGGGATAGGAAGAAAAGCCTAGCCTGTAGGAAGCGATCACATGACGGAGACAACGGAACCTATTGATTCTATTCCTCTCACCAGTCAAGCGATTAGGCAGCTTCAACAGTTGGTTCTCTGTACGGTTAATTCGACTAGAGCGCATTACCAATTATTAATTAAATTTTAAGTGAAGGCAAGCGAGGACTCAGGTTCGCAAGATTAACCTGGGTCATTGGCTTGTTGAAAGTTCCATATCTGGAT
>NZ_JBKHHI010000373.1:0-6605 GCF_046539235.1 Coleofasciculus sp. | reverse complement strand
TACAATTATCACGAACATTCCTAAATTGAATGGCACTCAAATAAGCATTTCATTTAGGGAGTGCCAAAACCCTTGATATACCGTAGGGTGGGCATTGCCCACCAGCCTTAAGTCAGGGACATTCTTCCTAAACCTGTCCTTCAAAACGTGCCATGGCACCTCTATATATAAGTAGGTTGGTGGAAATACCCAACTTTTGTCAATATTCCTCAAACCCTGACAAATGACAAATGACAAATGACAAATGACGATCCCTACCGTTAACTTTACTTTTTCCCACCGATTGACCTAGTTAGTTGCTGGGAAAATAGCCAGTGTTAGCACGTTGTAAATTGGTACTAGCACCGCCGCCACCTTGCTCGGCGACAACCTTTAAGCCTTCGTAGGCGAGGGTTAATTCCTCAATCGCCACGGTGCTAGAACTCGCTTGTAAGGCTGGCGTTTTCCAACCGACTGGAATCGCACCAATTAATGTCCAACATTGCATGGTTTCTCCGGCTTGATTAAAGACCAAAATGTTGACATTACGCCGCTCTTTTTTACCAGGATTGAGCGTTTTGTTAATCCAATCCCAAAACACTAAATCTTCGGTAATCCCCCGCTTTAGAGTAACATCATCAAATTTGGCTTGCTTGAGAAAGATGCGTTGCTGTTCGTTGACTCCTCCCTCAAAATAGACTTCTTTATCAATCTGAACCCCCAAACCAGAACACTCGCTAAATGAAGCCGTAATCTGACTTTCAATTTCGATGTAAAATCGATTAGCGGTGACGTAGTTAAGTTCGTGTGTGATATTACCATTGTCAGCCATTTATAGTAACCCTCTGTAGTTTTTATGGCGTTCGCGTTGCTTGCGTAAATCCTCTTGCATAAGCTGATACACTCGATCGCTGACTTTCCGCAAGAGTAAAGGATCTTGGGATACCTTGGCAGCAAGTTTTAAGAGAATCGTTCGTTGTTCATGGTTCATGATTGCTTATTTGTGTCTCATCCGTCTTCCCCGACTCTGCAATTGCGAGAGGTAACTCTCATCTTCTGGGTTAAATGCTTGTTTTTTAACCGTGGGCATTGTCCCGGAAGAGCCATTCGTTGAATGATCAACCTCTTCAACCTCGTCCCGTTGCTCCTCAACCCGGTTGAGCTGATGTCTTAATACTCTTGCTCGTTGCAGTACTTGTTGATATTGACCGAGTTCTGGAACTTCTTCCCAATTGAGGTCTACTTGATCCGTGACTGTGTTATTATAGGTTTTAGGCTTGGTGATTTGGCGGCGACGTCTGAGCTGATCAGCTCTGAGCTGAATTTCTTGAAAGCTATCAGTTTCTGTGATTTGGGCGACTTGCTCCTCTTTTTGAGTTTCGTCAATTTCAATGTTAATTCTCAGCAGTTTCTTAACTGTTTTAGCCACGACTTGACCGTAGCGGTCAATAATGACAACGCTAAAGGTGGTTAAGGCTAACCCGATGACTGGCGGAACTAACGGTATCCATCCTGCCTGCTGGACGAATAAAGTATAGGAAATACCATACAAAACACCACCAGCTACTATAGCAACGGGAATCAGAATCCAAGGACGGCGAATTTTCCAAGCCAGGGTTCCGCCAACAACCGACCAGAGAAAAATCCAGAGAATTTCAGTTCCTTGAGACCAATACCAAATTAAGGGACGACCCTCTAAAACGGTACTTAGAATTTGACTGACAACTTGTGCATGAAGGACTACCCCAGGCATTAACACTCGATCCTGAGCAGCTGCACTAAAGGGTGTAGCAAAATCATCATTGGCTGTGCTGGCGGTGTACCCGACCAAAACCACTCGGTCTGTGACAAGATTAGGATCAATATTGCCTTCTAAGACATCGGTCAGGGTTACTTGTTCAATGGCATTCTCACCTGACCAATTGATCATGATTTGGTAGTCAAAAGCACCTGTGTAACTATAGTTACCTGATTGGTCTTCTAGAGGAAGGAATATCGTGGAATCCAACTTGATGAATTCCTCTGGGGTGGTTAATTCTGCTTCGATTCCCTCTTGTTCCAGATATGACGTAGCTAACCGAAACGGTAAGGAATAGAGGAGGCTATCCGGATCTTGACACAGATGGGGATTTGCTGGGAGTGGTTCCACAAAGGGAGGAAATGAAACTAACGCTGTGCGGCGGATAACTTGATCCCGATCAAGCTGCATATCAGCAAAACCAACCCGTTCTGCGGGAACTCCGGGGGCGGGTGGCGTTCCGGGTTCAGTCGCAGAACTCATGACGCAGGCGGCGACCATGTTATCGTTTTGCTCAATAACCTGAATTAAATCCTCACGACCTTCGCCAATAGGCACATCCCGTCCAATGTCAATCCCGATCGCACGGGGTTGATAGTCTGCTAGTTTCTTGAGTAGCGTCGCTAATGTGGCATCCGTTATCGGAAACTGGTTATAGTTTCGGATATCCTCTTCGCTAATCCCCACGACTAACACGCGATCGCTTGGCTCAGATTCTGGACGCGATCGCACCAGTTGGTCATAAGCGTCCAGTTCAAATCCTTCTAACGCCCCCATCTGTCGCAGTCCCACAATCACCCCTGTAACCACCACACTCGTGATCACAACTGTGCCGCCAAATGCCATGATTCCCTTGCCTAGGGGATGCTGATTGAAAAATGAACGAATTTCAGAAATCATCTTGGTATTGCCTCCTGTTCGCTTGAGGGTTAATTTGCTGACAATGCCCACTTTAAGGCGGAATTTATTGGCATTCTCAGCCGGGGATTAGGATAATCGAACTTAATATAAATTAATGTAGAGTCAGTAAACCATAGCCACTTTCTAATTTTATCGGTATATTCATCACTTTTTTTAAAGAAGTGTAATGATACTAGGTTAGAAAGACGAGTCCGATAGAATATCAGTATATAATATAGTACCCAGGCTGGTTATTACTGTTATGGTGTTATGGGGTTTAAATTGTATACTGAGCGAGTTGAGGCAGTAAAGCTGCTCATTGTCAGCATCTTGGCTGAGTCGCGATAAATAAAGAAATCAGGTAATCTGATTTAGCGTTGCTTAAAATTTACAGCTAGAACCCGAAATTTTGCTGAATAGAGAGAAGTCGCTCTGTAGATGAATACGCTAACTTAGTTAAGCTCTCTACTACCGCATTAATCAAAATTGTATCCATTACTGCCATTGGCAAGGAGTAACATGAAAAAGCCCTCTATATATCTTAAAACGTTTTCCCTGATGTTGTCTCTGGGATTAGTGATGAGTGCCAGTGCCATGGCGATCGCTGGTCTCAAACCGAGTTCACCCAATCAGGAAAATCAGAAGCTTTCAGAAACGTTAGTCGCGGGGAATAAAGGTCTACGCTTCCGACGGCGGAGAATGCGAGCCTCTCGGCGCAGAACTGGAGGGTTCTCGCGGGGAGTCTGCAAAATAGGGGATGAAGAAAAGCCGGTTCATGTAACAGCATTATTACCGCAACTGCAAAGTAAGGAGTTGCCAGAAGATGCTCAAGAATCGTCCACCAATGCTCAGATTCCGGTTGAATTGACAGTCGAGGGAACTCCGACTTTCTTAGTTCATGTCACTGAGACTGAGGCAGAGGAAGCGGTATTTACACTAATGACGGAGAATAAGGATAAGGTTGTTTATGAAACAACTGTTTCTCTAAACAATCAAA
The DNA here is from genome assembly GCF_046539235.1 of Coleofasciculus sp. Classification (GTDB taxonomy): domain Bacteria; phylum Cyanobacteriota; class Cyanobacteriia; order Cyanobacteriales; family Coleofasciculaceae; genus Coleofasciculus. Next base: position 2,931 of record NZ_JBKHHI010000373.1, on the reverse strand, counting down.
CTCCTGGAATTATCAGCATTAGCATCCCAGAATCCGATCCGGCTAATCCAGATAATGAGTTGTTACAAGTGGGGGAAATCTACAACTGGTTTGTCACCATTCCTTGCGATCAGAATGATTGGAGTCAAAATCCTACAGCAGAAGGCTGGGTGAAGCGAATTGCTAAGGAAGAGTCTCTGGCGCAAGAGTTAGCCAACACTCCAGATATTAACCACCCGAAAGTATTTGTGGATCATGGCGTTTGGACAGAAGCAGTGAGTTCACTAGCGAAATTGCGAGAGCGTTATCCGAATAATCCTCAAGTTCAAGCGGATTGGAAAGATCTCCTAGAATCTGTGGGGTTAGAGAATCTTGTTGCAGAACGTCCTGTTGATAGTCCTGAGTCGGGGGTTAACAATTAACCTTTTCTTCAGACGACTAAGCTAGTGTAAATTTCAACTCCACACCCTAATGTCTGCCAGGATTATGATGTAGATCAGGGCAAAGCTGATCCTCTTTTACTCAGTTAGAGGCGTTCTGGGGGAACGTCTCTACCGACAAGAATAAGGATAAGGCTAGACTTGTATCCATTACTGCCATTGGCAAAACGTAACATGAAAAAGCCCTCTATCTATCTGAAAACATTTTCCCTGATGTTGTCTCTGGGATTGGTGATGAGTGCCAGTGCCATGGCAATCGCTGGATTCAAACCAAATTCTTCCAGTCAAAATCATCAGAAGCCTTCAGAAACCCTCTTCGCTGGAAATAAGGGTCTGCGATTTCGTAACCGAAGCATTAGAGCGTCTCGGTGGAGAACCGCAGGATTTTCGCGAGGTTCGGGTATGTGTTACGCAGAGGAAGTCGAAGTCACACCGTTAGTACCAAAAGCGGCGGAAAAAAACACAGTTCCAGTTGAAGTAACTGTACTGCCGAATCCGACGTTCTTGGTTTATGTCAGTGAGACTCAAGCCAAGGAAGCGGAATTTGCATTACTGAGTCAAGATAAAGGGATTATTTATCACGAAACCGTTTCTCTAGATGAAACGCCAGGAATTGTCATGTTTAGTCTGCCAGAGCCGATGACAGAGGAGGAGGAGCTACTCAAAGAATCGGAAAAGTACCAGTGGGTATTTGCCCTCAGTTGTGATGAGGGGGGTGATGCTTCTGGAAATTTGACGGTCGAAGGGTGGGTTGAGCGTGTTTCTCCAGAAACCGAACTTGCTCAAAAGTTAGCCAATGCATCAGAACGGGAAAAGCCAGATATTTTCGCTGAGTATGGCTTCTGGATGGATGCAACAGGTACATTGGCTCAGTTACGTAAGGATTCCGATGATCCTCAAGTTCAAGAAAATTGGCAATCTGCCTTGAACTTTGCGGGTCTAGATCAACTGATTGAAGAACCGTTGGTGAGTCATTCTGGGTCAACTGGTGAAACCAATGCTGAAAATTAAGCTGTTTGACTCAAGGTTGTGAGTGATAGGTTCCAGGGAAAAGGTTTAACCTTTTCCCTTTTTGATTGCCGACAGACGTTATCTAGGTAACGTCTTTACACGTCTTTACACGTTCACCGTTTCCCGCAAGGCGTCCAACACGGTATCGTGAATCACACCATTGCTGACAATGACCCCCTGATTATCAGACAGTTTGGCACCCAGAGAAAAGTTGAGGGCTTTTCCATGCATATCAGTCACTCGTCCGCCAGCTTCCTCAACCACAATCGTTCCCGCCGCGTGATCCCAAATCTTTTCCCGATAATCGGGTGATTTAGGTGATGGCAAACGCAGGTAAAGCGATGCACGACCCGAGGCGACTGCGCCATACTTGGCTTGAGAGTCCATCCGCAACGAAGGCGTCGTAATGCCTACGGCTTTGGCAACTGCATCCTGTCGTGAGTGATCCCCATGACCGGATTCCACACTCTCGACAAAACGCATCGCTTCGGCATTATCAGCCTTTGTTACCTGAATCGGCTGAGGTTCTCCGCCAGAGATGGGAACCATAGTTGCACCCTGACCCCGTACCGCGACGAACAGGACACCCTTTTCTCCATCCGGTTGATATGGGGAAACGGGTAAAGCGGGACAAGCCAGAACACCGAGTTTCACTTCACCCAGTTCCACTAGGGCTAAAGCTACGGCATATTGGTCTTGACGCAGAAACCCTTTTGTGCCATCGATGGGGTCTAATGTCCAATAGCGCCCCCCAATCTGACTATTACCGCGATCAATCCAGTCCAATACCTGATCCGGTGTCGCATCACCAACGACAGACTTGACGTAGTGACTTACCCGATTCAGTTGATCAGCCATTTCGGGTTGACGCAACTGGGACGCATCTTCTTCACCCACCACTAGGTCATTAGGAAACGCCATCGCTAACGCTCGACAGATAACCGCCTGGGAACCCAAATCTGCCACTGTGACAGGACTTTTATCGCTCTTTTCCATCGCTTCAGTAACCTGTTCTTGGCGAACTTGCTCACAGAGTTTGGCTGCTGTCAGCGCTGCCTCAATAGCTACCTGTTTTTCTTGCTCGTAAGACATGGTAAATCTCTATTGCTCCATAATACTCTCAAAAAACCTGGCTAAGGACGGGAAGGTAAAACACCCAATTAAGCGGCTTTAGCCCGTCCTTACCCCCAAACCACTATTTCTTAGGCGGGTAACGAGGCAATCGCCATCGTGGGGGTTTGCTTAAAAAACTCCTATTCGTGAGCCTTTCAACGTTGATACCCTGCTACTGGTCGAGAAGCCGCTTCCCGTATTACCTTGAGTACCGTTTGGTTGCACCCTTGGGCTAGGTTTAACTTTCCCGATGTCACCACTGATCACGATCTGCCCTTTCCCTGTAGCCGGATGAATCTGTACAGTAGCAAATGGCTAGGAGCGATCGCTGTAACGCATTGCCGCTTCCATAATGACCTCTCGGTAGAGTGATCATCAAGGTTCTAGC
>NZ_JBKHHI010000372.1:0-6613 GCF_046539235.1 Coleofasciculus sp. | reverse complement strand
TTCAATAACTACGCCACATTCTCTGCAATCTGCTCTTCCAACTCCCGCGCCTTGCCATTAAGACTTTCCAGAATCTTACACATCCCTCATCTCCCCTCTACCACCAACTCCGGCGCACGACGCCGGGGGATTTCGTAAGTTAAGAAATCATACGCCAACTTGGTATTCGGGAAAATGGCTTGTGCTTCCGCCAGCAAATCCTCTAAGCCAATGTCATTTCCGGGTGCATAACGCGGGCTAAAATGGGTCATAATTAACCGCTTAACTCCAGCGCTTAACGCCACTTGTGCCGCCATCGTTGATGTGGAATGTAACCGTTCAAATGCCAGTTGAGAATCTTGATGAGCAAACGTAGCTTCATGAATCAACACATCAGCATCCTGGGCAAGGTCTACCGCTCCCTCACAATAAACCGTATCCGTACAGTAAACAAATTTACGTCCAACTTCAGGTTCTCCACACAAGTCTTTGCCCTGAATTTTACGTCCATCGTCTAGGGTGACGGTTTCTCCCCGCTTAAGTTGACCATAAATCGGTCCGGATGGAATCTTTAATGCCTTGGCTTTTTCCACATCAAATCGTCCCGGACGATCTTTTTCAACAATGCGATATCCAAACGCCGTCACACGATGTTTAAGCGCTCCACAGATTACCGTATATTCCTCATCCTCGTAAATAATGCCGGGGCTAACGGTGTGTACTTGAGTGGGAAATGAAAAACGAGTATGAGAGTATTTGCCGCACGCTTTTAAGTAATCATTAAGACCGGGCGGACCATAAATATCAACCCGATCAACATTACCCGCTAAACCACAGCTAGCCAGTAGTCCCATTAAGCCAAAGATATGATCACCGTGCAAGTGGGTGATAAAAATACGGCGAAGCTGGCTGGTTTTGAGTTCACTGCGTAAAAGCTGATGCTGGGTACCTTCACCACAGTCAAACAGCCAAAACTCTGCCCGTTGAGGGAGACGCAATGTCACACTGGACACATTGCGCGATCGCGTGGGTACTCCGGAACTGGTTCCTAAAAACGTAATTTGCACAGGCTTGACCTTTGAACCTCTCTCGGTAAACAGACTCCCCTATTCATGTTACAGTTTGTCATTGGTCATTGGTCATTGGTCATTTGCGATAATTGAACGGTGAGGTCGGGGCGGGTTTAATTACATCTGGGTGCAACCAAAAAGATAGTAGTGAAACCCGCCCCTACACAATCTTCCCTATCTGACACACCGAGCGTGTTACTGAGCGAAGCCGAAGGTTACTGAGCGAAGCCGAAGTAAGTCGAGGTGTTCCCCATCTCCCCTGCGATCAATCCACCTCAATTCGCACCGTTTGTACACCCCCTTCCACAGACACCTCAATCACTCTCGGTGGCTTAGGTTTGGGCAGAACACTGATTTCGCCATTGCTTTCTAAACGAGCCATTTCCACCTGCGTGGGTTCGGTGATTTTTCCCTTGAGACGCAACGATGACTCTAAATCTCTGTCACTAATATGACTTTTTCGCATCGCCTTGCGATTCACTTGACCCTGGCGAATTAACGTCCGAGGCTTACCCTTCACCCAAACATCAAAGCGTTCAATATGAAACGCCAGTGATGACACTAGCCCATGCATTCCCACTAATACTAACGCCGCGCCTAGTGTGGGAAAATAGGGCGCAGCGCCATTAATAGCACGACTCAAGGTAGACCCGAGAATCACACCCAGCAGCACATCCATCGCCGCATGTTTGCCGATAAAGCGGCGATCGCCAATCACCCGTACCATAATCAGTGCAGTCCCATAGATAACCCCTGCCCGTAATCCCATCTGCCACACATTAAGCGTTTGGGCTTCTAGCCCAAATGCCCAGCTAATTGTATCCCCAACTGTCTGCATCCTCTTAATCCCTGACTTTAACTTGACGGCTCAGATCCGATCAGCCGCACCGTAATCATGCCCGCTAAGATAATTAACCCAACATTAATCGCCAGCAACTCTAAGCCACCAACACCCCGAAGCGGATCATGGGACATAAACGCGATCGCAGCCGCCGCTGCAGCAGGTACTAATGCTAAAGCCGCAACCGTTCCCACTAATGTATCGACTTTCTGTTTCACTAAAGCAATAGTTCCAGACACACCTGCAGCCAAAGCCACCACAACACTGTACCAACCGGGTTCTACCCGTTCTTCCAATAGGGGTTTATTCAGGAGATTGTCATGAAAAGGCAGAATTTCGCTGGTGTTGAACACCCATACCGTCGCCATGGCTGAAATTGTCGCCACGAATAGCCCGACTATAGCCACAGTGAAACCCCGTAGCGCCAGCCTGGGTTGACCTGCAACTAGGGCAAAGGCTACTAATGATAGCGGTAGAAACGCTGGTGCAATAATCATCGAACCAACCAGAATTGGAATCGAATTAGTCAGCAAGGCAATGGCTGCCAAAACGCCAGACATGCCCATTAACACTAAATAAGAGGGTGAAAGCACCACTTCTTCCGAGAGTTGCTGGAGAATCTTGGGTTCAACGAGGGGTTGTTGGGAAGTTGGAATTAACTCGTTTGGTTTGTCAATCATTGGAAAATCGGGAACAGGGAACAGGGAATAGGGAATAGGAATCTAGGCAATAGGGAATGGGAAGGGAGAGATTTCCCCGACAGGAGATTATACCGTTGGGATCGCCCCCCACTAGCCGATGAGCAAGAAACATGTTAAAAATATGCCTGTCGATCTTTTTAAGGGATGCAATCTTCGCCAGAGAAAAAATCATCGTGCGGATTTTTGGTTCCAGTCTCGGAAACGGAATAATCTAGCGACGACCAAGATTGGCAATTCCATCTCTGTTAATTATGAAACCAAGAGTAGTCTTCGTGTGAGGAAGTTTTACAGATGACATCTAGACGTTTTCCCTTCATTGTGGTAAAGATGCTCAAGTTAATGATTCGCTCTCTTAGGCGTCATTGGTGGCTCTCCTTTTTATTGTGGATGATTTTAGTCAGTCCCGCCCAAGCCGTAACGGAATTGCGGGTGGCGATTGAAGAGGGCGTCAGTCGCGTTAAGGTAGGAAGTTCAACCAAAGCCATTGTTCGCGATAGCGCGGGTCAAACTGTGGGAGAACTTGCGCCGATGAATGGTTTTGACGCCCAATCGGGAGGAAGTGGGGTTCGTTTAGGGCGTTGGAGTTCGGGATCACTGTGGATTGAACCCACTGAGGATGGTTTGGTTTGGATCGGCGATCGCTGGTATCGAGGGCGGACTCGATTAGTGGCGACGGGTGGGCGATTAACGGTGGTTAATCATGTGGACTTCGAGCAATATCTCTACAGTGTAATTGGCTCAGAAATGAGTCCGAGTTGGCCCCAAGAAGCCCTCAAAGCCCAAGCGGTTGCGGCTCGTACCTACGCTCTCTATAAACGAGCTGAATCTGGGAATAGCGTCTACGATGTCGGTGATACGGTCAAGTGGCAAGTTTACAAGGGACTGGACACTGAAGCAGAAAGCACTCATACCGCTGTCAACGCTACAGCCGGACAGATTTTGACCCACAGCGGTGATGTGATTCTATCCGTTTTCCATTCCTCGTCTGGTGGACATACAGAAAATGTCGAAGATATTTGGAGTAAACCTCTAGCGTACCTACGAGGGGTTCCCGATTATGATATGGGCGCACCTGTCTTTCAGTGGACTCAAACCTTTTCCGGTAGCGAATTGGGACGCCGGATTGGTGGGGTTGGGCGCGTCACCTCTATGACCCCAGAACGCACGACTCCCCGTGGGCGGATTGTGACCATGCTAGTAAAAGGAACGGGCGGTAGTAAGCGGGTTAGTGGCAATGATATGCGTAAGGCGCTGGGACTGAAAAGCACGCTGTTTACAGTGAGTAACATGGGGGGAAGTTTTCAAGTCAGTGGTCGCGGGTATGGTCACGGATTAGGTTTAAGTCAATGGGGGGCGCATAATTTAGCGCAACAGGGTGTTAACTATCAACAGATTTTGAGTCATTATTATCAACAGGCAACTATTTCTCAGGTTCCGTAACTCCAGAAAAAGTACCGCAAAAAGGGGAAAGATTTCGGTCACCATTCCCACCAGTACCATTAAAAACTGCATTATTAGGGAATCCCCGACCACCATTACCGCCTATGGCTTGATTGTCAGTAAACATGGAGTTGTTGACAGTGACTGTTTTTTTATCGCGATGGAGTAACGTCCAGTCTTCAAACCTTCGCTAAAGTTAAGAGAGTCAACGGAAGAATAAATCCCTGCGATCGCGCCTTTTTTTTGGTATACTTTTATCTTATGAAAATGTGTCTGCCTGTAGATAGGGCTTCGGTTGCTGTTGAATGATGGTAACGGATTTGGCAGGAGGAGGTAACGGATGAATGGATTATAGGGATAGAATAGAATCGCTATAGATAAACTCTCACCCTACCCACCGATGAGTATCAAAGAATTGATTATCCAGGAAATCGATCAGACTCCAGAGTTTCTTTTGAAAGAAGTTCGAGTAGATGACGCTGCAACTGATCGGGTGTTTCGGTAAGTTGCTCGGTGATTTCATCAGGGATATCGATTGTAATTTGCATCGTGACTCTCCTCAATATCTCATGCTAATCTGTTGTAGATTTACTGTCAGTGACCCGGTTTGTCAAACCTACACTCTCCACTAATCCTAACTGAGTTCTAGCGCGATCACCCCTGCCTAAAACTCAATACTCTAATAGTGCGATCGCGTCACCTCAACTCTACCACCCTGAACCAAAGCCCAGTCAAGACTCCACCGACACAAGAGGCGCGATCGCCTCATTCTTATAGAAAAAGGTAGAGCAAAGTCTATCCACTAGAGGTAGAGTAGGAATAAGCCTTAAGCCTCTAAATCCCCACCTGATCAATCACCAATTCCCAATGAACTATGCAAGTTACCGAACAGCGATACTACTCGACCGAGGAATATCTAGCTCTAGAAGAGGAAGCAGACTACAAAAGCGAGTACATTGACGGTCAAATTTTTCCGATGGCAGGTGGCTCTACTAATCATAATCAAATTGCTGGCAATTTCTATGCTGAACTCAATTTTGCCTTCAAAAAACTCGATTACCGAGTCTTCATGAGTGATGTGCGTCTGTGGATACCTCAAAGACGCATCTATACCTATCCTGATGTAATGGTTATTGCCGGAGAACCCGACTATTACAATAATCGCACGGATACAATTACTAATCCTCAAGTCATTATCGAGGTTTTGTCAAAATCAACAAAGGGGTATGACCGGAGTGGAAAGTTTAGATTATACCGCACGATACCAACATTGGAGGAATACTTGCTGCTCGACCAAACTAAAATTTATGTAGAACATTTTTCTAAGACAGACGCGAAGCGATGGTCATTTCGTGAATATGATGAATCTGATCAAGCGATCGCACTTTCTTCTGTCGATTTGCAAATTTCCCTAGCCGATGCGTACAATAAGGTAAAATTTGAACAAGAGGAAGCTCAATCTTAGTAGAAAGATAACACAAGAGCGATCTCTACAACCCTTAACCCAAGCCTCCTCAAGACTCCACCGACACAAGAGGCGCGATCGCATTTCTCTCTAGAAATGCTGAATCAGTACGCCAATTCGTTTCATTACCCGCAGAACTTCGTACAACTCATTTTGCGGACGGGCAAAGATCGAAAAATCTGTTGACAAATCGTACAAAACAACTGGTTCCTTAACTAACTTGATAAACATACAAATAGATGAGCGCTAATTTTTAAGGACATAGAGAATGGATGATAAAAATAAGAATCCCCTGCCACAAAATGCAGGGGATCGAATTCAAAGCTGTTCGATTCTCTTTCCCGTTATTGGGGTCCGGGGGGTCTATCTTCTTTGAATGAGGCTAACCACTCGCGAACTTGACCCGCGGCAATATCGCGAGATCCGAGTCCAAACGCCAGCGCGATCGCGACAGCAATGGCGCCCAATAGTAAGCCAAAGGCTAAGTTGACAATATCGCCAGCGATACCCATTTGTTGTAGTGCCATTGCCACGGAAAAGGCAATAATCGCAATCCGAGCCGCTTGTGCCAGAATTTGGGATTGGCGCGATCGCGAGCTGGTAATCAAGTTAAAGGCAAGATTGGCGAAGTACAAGCCAACCGCAAAGACAATTAACCCGGCCAGAATCTGACCTGCGATGATAATAATCCCATTGACAATCAGGGTTAACGCTTCAAACTGCAAGACATCCACAGCCGCAACCGTGGCAAACAAGAGGATGGCGATGAATACAATAATACCCACCAGTTCTGACGGTGTACGAATGGAGGGAGTTGATTCAGATTGAAGCCGGGTTTCGGCTCCAGTCGGCGGAGTCGGTATGCCTAAATCGGGCTGTTCGGCAGGGGGGGGAGTGGGAGCAGGACGACTGGGGCGAGGTTCCGGTACACCGATCCAGCGATAAACATTGTTAAAGCCGATGCTGCTCAGAATATTGGTAACTAAATCCTTGATAAACTGACCCAATACATAAGCAATGAACAGAATCAAGGCTGCCGTAAAGATTTTGGGTAGAGCATCAAGAATCTGATTTAACATCGCGATCGCAGGCTCTGAGATCGCCTCAATCTGTAAGG
>NZ_JBKHHI010000371.1:0-6624 GCF_046539235.1 Coleofasciculus sp. | reverse complement strand
GGAGACCAGAGGATGCTTCGCGTTTGTTGCACGGGGAGACCAGAGGATGCTTCGCGTTTGTTGCACGGGGAGACCAGAGGATGCTTCGCTTTTTGTTCCATGGGGGAAGCCAGCGGATGCTTCGCTTTTTTTGCACGGGGAAGCCAGCGGATGCTTCGCTTTTTTTGCACGGGGGAGACCAGATGTTGCTTCGCTTTTTTTTGCACGAAGGTGGGAGAGGGGAGCCGGAGCTTTGTCAGATGAACCGAATAAATTAATCGGAATTTCTGGTTGCTTCTAAGAGGTAAGAAAAGTAAAACTGAGTACTGGTCATTCCCGTGCGTTGAATGGAAAAGCCGTTACTTTCCAATATTTTGATAATATCCGACTTGCGGTGTAGGTAAGCACGAGTAGTTTTAGAAGGACCGGGAAACAATTCGCCAATTTTTTTGAGCAAACTGTATACAAGGTTTTTGGGAGCAAAGCTAAGAATTAAGCGTGACTCGGCTAGAGAAGCGAGATGGGAAATCATCTGATCAGCTTTATTTTGGGGATAATGAATCAGCACATCTAGGCAAATAACCGTGTGATAGCTCCCGCTCAAGTCTTCCAAATCCTGTACGGCAAAGCTAAGATTGTCAGAATTCGCCAAGCTAGCTTGTGCCTTTTCCTTGGCTTCACCGACCATTTTTTCTGAGATATCACTGGCAAAGACTTTCGCACCTGCTTCAGCTAGGGGAATACTGAGACTTCCCACACCGCAGCCAGCGTCACAGATGGATAACTCGGCTAAATTGCCATCAGCCTTGAGCCAGCCCAGAACAGTATCGACGGTTTGCTGGTGTCCATTACGGATATCCAGTTGGACTTTATTAACCTCGCCCTCGCCGTAAATCCGCCGCCAACGGTCAAATCCGGTGGCGTTGAAATAGTCTTTAACTACGGTTTTATCATCAACGGTGTTCATAGAGTCAGGTTGGATGGAGGAGTTCGGACGATTAATTACTTTACCATGAGCTAGGGGTGTTACTGCTATCATGTCTTTCTCAAGAAACATCATCCAGAGGGCAGAAGGCAGAGAACTTCCAGGAAATGATGAGATGTTCGGTTAAAGTAATATTCTCCTAAAATGGAAGGTGAATGTTTTGATAGTTGATATATTCTTGGAGAAAGTGTCAGGTAAGGTGATGGGTGAAGTTAAAGCAAAAGTCAAGCTCACCAATCCAACGGATGACGATGACCAATGACTAATGATAAATCACTCATTGAATTGTAAACGCTGCCAACTCAATTTTGATGTATCCTCATGCCAATGCCAACGCAACAAATTGCCAGGTTGTCCTACTCCAATCCCAGGTAAACCGATCGCGTGTCGAGGGGACTCCGTTGCTAGGGCGATCGCACTCTCGATTTCACACAGTCCCCACTCTACCAAATTCTGCACTCCCACCAATAACGGTAAGGTAGTTCCCGCTAATGTGCCATCCGCTAACCGTGCCGTACCCTGTTTCACTTCAATCTGACGCTGATCCCAGGGATAAATCCCATCCCCTAATCCTAACGGCGCTAACGCATCACTCACCAGAAACAATCCCGCTTCATACCCACTCGCTTGCAGTAGAATTTGTAACATTGTCGGACAAACATGCTGTCCATCGGCAATCACCCCACAGCGCACTTGAGGATGAGTGATAGCAGCACCCAATAATCCGGGTTGCCGATGGTGTAATCCCGGCATCGCATTAAAAGCGTGAGTCACCATTGAAGCACCTAAGGCAAAGGCTTCCTCCGCTTCAGCCGCCGTTGCTTGGGAATGACCTAAACTCACGGTAATTCCTAAAGAACGCAAATAATGAATCGCCTCACCTGTTTCATCTAACTCCGGCGCTAGCGTCATCACTTTAACCAGTTTGCCATAATCCCCCAAAACTTGCTTGACATTTTCTAGGTTTAATGGTAATAAATATTCCTGAGGATGCGCTCCTCGCTTCTGAGGATGTAGAAAAGGTCCCTCTAAATGCACCCCCAAGATTTGCGCCATTCCCGCCTGATCGGAAGCGGTGGTTAAAAAATCCGCAATCACCGCCAGCGATTGTTGAATTTTCTCAATTGAGGTGGTTACCAAGGTGGGTAAAAATCCATCAATCCCCTGATTCCCTAGAAATTGGCAAATTTGTTGTAATTTCTGGCTATCCCCCAGAGTTAAATCAGGAAACGCCAAACCCAGCGCCCCATTAATCTGTAAATCGACCCCAGCTAAGGAGAGCCAATCTCCTGTAACATTGAGAGTAGCGCCATTTTGAGCCATATCAGCCATGGGTGCGATCGCGGAAATTTTTCCCTCAGGATCAACCCTGATCTGTTGCAACCCTTGATAACCTGGCACTCGTGCATTAATAATAATCATTTGTCCTTTACCATTAATCCTGCATCATTGTCTGATACATCTTTGATCAATAATCAGAGAACAGAGATAAAAAATTTCGAGAGGTTGACTTAATCTTTAATTAACCGGACATATCCGGGTATAGTGGTACAATGCAGAAAGAATTGAGGATACCACTATTGTCAAATACGTCACCCCAAGGGAAGCAGCCGAAATCCTTGGGGTCAATGAGTTGTGTAGGGGCGGGTTTGACAATTATCGTTTCTGCCCTCACCCAGATGAGACTAAACCCGCCCCGACCGAGTTTTGACTCTTTTACCAATGACGAATGACAAATGACAAATAACAAACCCCAAATTGGTATTATCATGGGCAGCGATTCCGATTTGCCCACGATGCAGGGTGCGATCGCAATTTGTGAAGAATTCGAGGTTTCCTGTGAAGTCGCGATCGTTTCCGCGCACCGAACTCCCCAACGTATGGTAGACTACGCCCAAACCGCTCATCAGCGTGGACTCAAGGTGATTATCGCTGGGGCGGGAGGGGCGGCTCATTTACCCGGTATGGTGGCGTCTCTGACACCATTACCTGTCATCGGCGTTCCTGTTTCCACTCGCCATTTACAAGGGGTAGATTCCCTCTACTCGATTGTACAGATGCCAGGTGGAATCCCTGTCGCTACCGTAGCCATTGGCAATGCTAAAAATGCCGGGTTGTTAGCCGTGCAGATTTTGGCATCCCAACAACCTGAGTTACTCGAACGAGTGCAGCAGTACCGCCAGACTTTAACCCAATCCGTCATGGATAAGCAAGCGGCGCTAGAAAAGTTGGGATATCAGCAATATTTATCACAAATGTCGTAGATTAAGGTTTGACCCTTCACGACCTTCGAGGCACCTGGTTTTGACGCAATGTTAGGCTCAAGGGAATCTGGTTTGTAGGGGTAGGTTTAGGGATTTTATTTAAAGATTAGCTATAACAATCAAAACTTAACACCAAAGAAATTTTTCTTAATTAATTAAGAGGTTATTTTAGAGACCTAAATTCTTAGGCTTATTTAAATCTTAATCATTGTCAAATCAATAGGCTTAGGTAAAATCAAAAGGGCGGTTCGCTCTCGCGTAAAAAACCGTCAACTCAGGCTACCAAACTGGTGACGGGTTGACCCAAGTCTTGATGACAGAAGCTCTCAGCTAGGGGGCTACCGCAATATATTTTAAGGACTCACACCAGAAAAAGTATATTTTGTTACAGAAATATCCAGCCAGAAAATTGAAGATTTGAGAATTTCCTAAAGATAATGAACCCAGTTATTGAGAAGAATTGAGGCTCTTGACTATCTGGCAACTTATTTGTAGGGTTTTGTCTAACGTAGACACGCCAACTTCCAAAACTCCCGATTCCTTAATCAGGCAGCACTATTTAAAAGCTGGCAGTAAACCAAAGAAAATAGGCGATGAGTTCTGTCATACTCAGATACTTACCCCCTCTTCTACGTCATACTTCCAATGACTTTATTTACCGCTTCTTAGCTCAATGTTAGGATGTGTTCCACCAGAAATACAGGAAAGAGAGCGAAATGATGTCTAGACGAACGTTCGAGAAAACTTCCGATCGAAAAAAGTCTCCCCCAAAAACTAGACAAGTTGATTTACCAGGATATTCCCAATCCTTCTGGGATTCTCCCTATTTTGACCCCTTAAAAACCATAGCCAAATCTTTTTCTCCGTACTGGCTAGCCTGTATTCCGCTAACGGCGATTATTGTCGTGGTTTGGAATACGGCAGCCGTTGCTCAATCTGACGCAGTTGATGCGGATGCTGTTGCCCAACTCGAGGGAACCTTAAACGCCATCTGGGTTTTGATTGCTGCGATTCTAGTCATCTTCATGAATGCCGGATTCGGGATGCTAGAAACCGGATTTTGTCGTCAGAAAAATGCGGTTAACATTCTCTCCAAAAACCTGATTGTCTTTGCCCTAGCCACTATTGCATTTTGGGCAATTGGGTTTGCCTTCATGTTTGGTACAGGAGGTGGATTGAGTGGAGTTATTGGTTTAGGTGGATTTTTCTTAAGTGGTAGCGATGCAACTTATGGACTTGCTCCATTTCCTGAAGGTTTACCCATACCTGTATTTTTCCTGTTCCAAGCTGCCTTCGCTGGCACCGCTGCTACCATTGTTTCCGGTGCAGTTGCTGAACGGATTAGGTTTGTTGACTTTCTGGTTTTCAGTCTTTTGATCACCGGAATCTCCTACCCCATTACTGGACACTGGATTTGGAGTGAGTCGGGTTGGTTATATGGAAAATTCTCCGACTTTGCTGGCTCAACCGTGGTTCACTCGGTTGGTGGTTGGGCGGCGTTGATGGGAGCTGCCTTTCTTGGACCGCGTGAAGGAAAATATAGAGACGGTCAGATCAATGCAATTCCCGGTCACAATATGAGTATTGCCACACTGGGATGCTTAATTCTGTGGATCGGCTGGTTTGGTTTTAACCCCGGATCAGAACTGGCGGCTAATGAAAATGTGCCTTATATTGCAGTAACCACAAACCTCGCCGCTGCTGCTGGAGGTATTACCGCCACCATTACCTCTTGGTTAAAAGATGGTAAACCCGACCTTTCGATGATTATCAATGGCATCTTAGCTGGCTTAGTGGCGATTACCGCCCCCTGTAACAATGTCAGCTATCTTTCGGCTGTGATCATTGGTCTTCTGGCTGGCATTATCGTCGTTTTTGCGGTGTCCTTCTTTGACAATATCCATATTGATGACCCCGTGGGTGCAATTTCCGTTCACTTAGTCAATGGAATTTGGGGAACCATTGCTGTTGGTTTATTTGACCGCGATGCAGGTCTTTTCGTCGGCGGTGGTGTCAATCAATTGGGTATTCAACTGTTGGGTATCCTTTGCGTAGGCGGTTTCACTGTCGCCTTGAGTTCCATTGTTTGGCTAGCGCTGAAAGCGACTTTGGGACTACGAGTACAAGCCGAAGAAGAAATCCATGGTTTGGATATTAGCGAACACGGGATGGAAGCCTACAGTGGATTTGTCAAGGAATCCGATGTGTTGACCAGTAGCTCGTTTGGTAGCGTCAGTGGTAGTACAGCTGACATTCCTCGCGGCTCGGAAGTTTAACGGAAGCGCTTCTAGTTAGGGAAGCTGGTTAATTGCCAAGAACATCCTGTAGGGGCAATTCATGAATTGCCCCTTTATCATAGTTTTCATAGTTTTATCGGATCGGCACCAGTGGAATAGGACTACAATCTGATGAGAGAGCCGATGCTGAATCTAGACAAGTGTCCACAACCTCGAAAAGCTTTCCAATTTGGGCAGTTTTATCCCTCGCTGTCAATGGTTTACTGGTGCTAGCGATCGCGAGTGTATTGCTGCGCCAATACCAAGGAGCTATCCCTTCTGCGGTTAGCCAGTCTCTAGCGACTGATGCGACTCCAGAAGCCGAAGCAACCCCTACCCCTGTCCCCGAACTCGGACCCCGCCACCAGTTCAATTACCAGCAGTGGGTGGCGCTGCTGGAGCAAGAAGCTGAGGTGATGGTGGATCAGAAGCCAGAGGATTTAGCCATACTTTTGGGAGATTCTATCAGTCTTTGGTTTCCCAATCAGATGCTACCCAGCCAACGAACCTGGCTGAACCAGGGAATTTCTGGTGAAACCACAGCCGGATTGCTGAATCGCTTGGATCTTTTGGATCAAACCCAGCCAGATATCATCTTTTTGATGATTGGCATCAATGACATCATTCGAGGCATCAAAGATGAGACGATTTTAGCCAACCAACGGCTGATTATTCGCTACCTACGGCGCACTCATCCCCAAGCTAAAATTATCGTCCAATCGATTTTGCCCCATAGCGGGGAAAAAGCCACCTGGGAAGGGCGCGATCGCCTCTTGGAAATCCCCAACAGTCGTATCTTAGAGATTAATCAGCGATTGCAAGCGATCGCGGAGTCGGAAGATGTCATTTACCTGAATCTCTATCCCCTATTTGCCGATACCGAAGGCAATCTGAAAATGGAATTGAGTACCGACGGCTTGCACCTGAATCCTCAAGGCTATTTAATTTGGCACTATGCCCTACAAGTCACGGATCAACTCGTTCTCGATGGCAGTTTGTGACGAGGGATGGGGTGAGGGAGATGGGGAAGGTGAGGGAGATGGGGGAAATGGAAAGTCTGTTGTCGGGGCGGGTTTTACTGCTAACGTTTGCTTTGCACCCTGATATAACTAAACCCGCC
>NZ_JBKHHI010000370.1:0-6630 GCF_046539235.1 Coleofasciculus sp. | reverse complement strand
TCCCTAAACCCGCCCCTACGATTGTCCCTAAATATGCCCCTACGATTGTCCCTAAATATGCCCCTACGATTGTCCCTAAATATGCCGCTACAGTTGTCCCTAAATATGCCCCTACGATTGTCCCTAAATATGCCGCTACAGTTGACTTTTAGACGACGCTCAGGGCATAATTTTTACGTCTTGCGATCGCGAACTGTTGTTACACCCAGCGATGCTCTAAGATAGTTCCTAAACTTAGCACTCCTCAATAAGTAGTCGGATAAAAGAAAACGGCACGCTCACGCTTGTTTGGTAAATAAGCCTCAAACCCTTACAAAAGACGTAGCTTGCTTCTTTTCGGAAAGCGAGTATGACATAAGACGAATGACAATCTCCACCGTTAGCTTTTATTTTGTCCACCTACTTAATGTTTGAGCGATGCTGCACTACACTAAGAATACTAATCCAACACTTCTAGCTATGAGTCAAACTGACCAAGTAATATCTAAAATCGATCATCAATCCTCAACTCAGCTAATGCTGCAAATTAGGGATGTGAATGTTTACTATGGCGAAAGTCACATCCTGCGGGATGTGGATTTAACTGTACCCGTCGGACAAATGGTTTGCCTGATTGGACGCAACGGCGTAGGCAAAACGACGCTACTGAAAACGATTATGGGGTTGCTCAAACCTCGAACAGGTACAATTACCTTAGCCGAGCAACTAATTACCCATAAATCTCCCGATCAACGGGCAAAATTAGGAATTGGTTATGTTCCCCAAGGGCGGGAGATTATTCCGCGCTTAACGGTAAAAGAAAATCTGTTGCTGGGGTTGGAAGCCTGTCGTCGGGGTAGAGGGAACAAAGCCGAGATTCCCGAAGAAATTTTCAGATTATTCCCCGTGTTAGAATCCATGCTATCTCGCATGGGCGGAGACTTAAGTGGAGGACAACAGCAACAACTTGCGATCGCGCGGGCGTTAATGGGGAAACCTCGATTACTGGTGTTAGATGAACCCACCGAAGGAATTCAACCTTCGATTATCTTAGAAATTGAAGCCGCTATCCGCCAGATTGTCAAGTCTACAGGCATTTCTGTGCTTCTAGTAGAACAGCATCTACATTTTGTGCGACAAGCGGATTGGTACTACGCGATGCAGAAGGGAGGTATTGTCGCATCAGGTTCAACCAGCGAATTGAGTCAGCAAGTGATTCAGCGGTTTTTAGCAGTTTAGTTTTAGGGAACTCTTAACCGGGAAAGGGAACTCTTAACAGGGAGAGATGAGGTAGATGGGAAGATGGGGAAGATGGGGAAGCAGGGGAAGCAATGTAGAGACGTGCCATGGCGCGTCTGGAAGCAGGGGAAGCAGGGGAAGAGGATTACCCATCAACAATGAACAATGAACCATGAACCATGAACCATGAACCATGAACAATGAACCATGAACCATGAACCATGAACCATGAACCATGAACCATGAACCATCAACCATAAACCATCAACCATAAACAATCAACAAAGGACGAATCCCCAATTGTGTTATGACTGAAACATCAAATTCACAGGATTGACATCTAAAAATTTTACCTTGGAGAGGCAAAGGGTGCTTTGTCTATAGTAAAACAGTCAACTACCCCGCCCATACAAAGTATGGACGAGGTATCCAGCCGCGAAAGACAAATGACAGTATCGTGTTTGCCTTATGCATCACTCAGAATCAGGTATTATTTCTAACCATCCAGGTGTCGCGACTCCTTCCCCGCCATCGCGTCGCTTTCATCTGTTTGCTAATCCTGGACTCTGGATCAATCGTATCAGCCGTCGTTGGAGTATTCATCAAAAAATTGGTTCTGGCTATTTTTTAGCGGTGAGTATTGCTGTTTTAGGAACGGCGACAGGATTAATCATGGGAGAACATTATGATGATCGCGCCAGAGAGTCAGTAGAAATTACTCAGGAACGGCTGGATCTTATGGCTGATTTAGAAGAAAGTTTTTTTGATATCAAATTATACCAAGAACGGTTAAAATATTTGTCCTTAAATCAAACCATAAAAGTTGAAAATGTTATTGAATTAAATGAAAATCTAATCCAAGCTAATAGTCAATTATCAAAATTAAAATCCCATTTAAATAATAATCGCAAATTACCCATCGGTTATTCTAGTTATACTCTCCAGTCTAAAGCCCTGTTGAATGATTGCGATCAGGGTTTAAATATATATCATCAAAATGTCCGCTCTCTTTTAGAAAAAATCAACTATGAAACTATTACGATTAATCAGGATCAAGCCGTTAAATCATTTTTACTAAAAAATTTGCAGGAAGACTTGATACCCAAATTTGAAACAATTTCCGCCAATCTAGACGAAATTATTCGCTTAACTGAAATTCAACAACAGCAGGCAAAGGCTAAATTTAAGGCAGCCAAGATATTACGGGCTAGCATCATTGCGGGGAGTATGATGCTATCGATAGGAATTTCCGCTGTTTTAGCTATCTATACCAGTCGTGCGATCGCACGTCCAATTCAAGCCGTAACCCGTGTCGCCGAACAAGCCACCCGGGACGGCAATTTTGACCTACAAGCCCCCGTGACAACTGAGGATGAAATTGGAGTATTAGCCACGTCTCTGAATCATCTTATTCAACGAGTAGCTACGCAAATTCGCGACTTACAGCAAGCCCAAGCGCAACTGATTCAAAGTGAAAAAATGTCCAGTTTGGGACGGATGGTGGCTGGACTTGCCCATGAAATTAATAATCCGGTTAATTTTATTTATGGCAATCTGACATACACCCAAGATTATACCCATGATCTTCTCGAACTTTTACATCTGTATCAGCAGCAGTATCCCCATCCTTCAGCGGAGATTAAAACTAAACTTAACGAAATTGATTTGCAGTTTATCCGTGAAGATTTACCCAAAATTATGAACTCCATGCAAGTGGGAACTGAACGCATTCGCCAAATCATCCTATCCTTGCGAAACTTCTCTCGCCTAGATGAGGCGGAAATGAAACAAGTCGATCTTCATGAAGGGATTGACAATACACTTTTAATTCTAAATTCTCGCCTGACTCAAAATATCGAGGTGATTAAACAGTATGGACAAATTCCTTTAATTGAGTGCTATCCAGCACAACTTAATCAAGTGTTTATGAATATTATCAATAATGCCATCGATGAACTCAGTATTGAGTCAGGTTTGGCGAAACGGCAGATTTTAATTCAAACCCAGCAGGTTAATGCTGATCACGTTGAAATCACAATTCAGGATACAGGTTCGGGGATTCCTCCAGACATAAAACCTAAAATATTCGATCCTTTTTTCACCACCAAGCCCGTTGGCAAAGGAACAGGGATGGGTTTAGCTATCTCCTATCAGATTATTGAGAAACATAAAGGAAAAATTAAGGTAATTTCAGAATTGAATCAAGGTTCAGAGTTTGTCGTCAGTTTACCGATTAAGTCGGGGTAATTCCGTAGATTATACAGTTTGCTCTCACCGATAACTATAAGTTCTCAGTAGATCCACGGTTTCGTTGAACTGGTATGATTCCTATAATCTTCTTAGTTGTATGAGGAAAAGTAAAACAATGTATGAACGCGACTTAATACCAATGAACGATCAGTCTACTCCTGTAGATACGGTTTGGCAAGCAGCAAATACTTTATCAACAGATGAAAAAGCTGAATTAGTAGAACGGTTACTGGGAGAAGAATCGGGGTTAATTGTCATATCCGCTACCAGTCATCTGGCTGACTATATCATTGCTCAGACTAACCTCTTATCCAGAACAGGTTTGGCGTATGTATGGAGAGCGATCGCGAATCGGATGATTGGCGAGGAACATGAACCTTGGAGTTAACGATGGTACTCCAGCACATTCTGGTAATCAGGAAACCCAGGATTCAGGGTGCAACTCCGATGATTAAAGCCAGGAAACGGGCAAAACTTGATATCCAATCCGGTAGGGGCGCATCGCTATGCGCCCATTCCAATAATGTCTATAATTACCTAATTTGTCGGATAAAAAATATAGTTACCCTCAATTATTATACACTGAGAAATGATTATAATTGTGATGGGAGTTTCTGGCTCTGGCAAATCCAGGGTAGGTCAAGCCTTAGCTCAACGCTTGGGATGGCAATTTCGGGATGCTGATGATTTTCATACTCAAGCCGCAAAAGAGAAAATGAAACAGGCAATCCCCCTCAACGATCAAGACAGACAACCCTGGTTAGAGGCGATGCGATCGGCAATGGATCAGTGGTTAATAGCAGGTAAAAATACAGTATTAGCCTGTTCTGCTCTCAAGTCAAGTTATCGTCAAGTTTTACATCTTCAAGATTCCCGAGTCCAGTTTATTTACCTGCAAGGTAGCTTTGAACTCATTTATAAACGGCTCAAACATCGCCAGAATCACTTTATGAAGGAAAGCCTGCTACAAAGTCAATTTGAAACCTTAGAAGAACCGACTCCCACTGAAGCCATTTATATTGACGCTTCCCACTCTCCAGAGGTAATTGTTCAGAGTGTGATCGATAAGCTGGACATTGCCTAAATTTGTTGATTGTTGATTGTTGATTGTTGATTGTTGATTGTTCATTGTTAATTGTTACCATGAACCATGAACCATGAACCATGCACCATGAACCATGCACCATGAACCATGAACCATGAACCATGCACCATGAACCATGAACTAATTACCTTCCCCAGTTCCCAGCGAACAATCGGGTAACTCACTCGCTGGAACCACTGAATCGGAACTGGCAAAGCCTTGTAATTTCTGTCTATAATCCAGTAGCTGTTGCCGAACGTCTGGTTCGTTAATCAGACCGAGCATCCGATTAACCACATTAATCGCTTGTGACCAGTTTTGGGTACAGATAGCTTGTCGTAATTGGGCATTGAGGTTCCCTGCAGGGCGACTGACTGTTCCTGTAGCGTCTCCCGGAGTGATTGTTCCTGTACCACCTCCCGCCAGTCGGAAGGAATTCGGTAAATATTTTTCTTTTTCAGTATTAATGTCCTGATTTTGGCGAGGTGTACCAGGCATTAAAACCGTGAAATTTTCTGCGGCTGAAGAGAAAGGTTTTCCGAGGGATTGGGCGACTTGAATCGAGGGTTCAGCCCGCCCGATTCCCGGTGTTGCCGATCCACCCACCAGTAACGTGGTGATTAAGAATGGGAGTAGTACCTTGGTATTCATGGCTCTATTTCTTTGGCAAGGTTATCAGCATCACTTTAGCCCAAAAAAAACTATACAGAAAAGGCGCACTATAAGTCGTGCGCCCTCGCTTATTCATTAGTAACAGAGGCATAAGTTTGAGAATCCTGCCACAGCTTGCAGAGAAAAAACTCGGTGCGATCGCTTAACTTGACTACAAACACACCCTCTTCACCATCGGGATTGGATGTCATCCAAGTGCCTTTCAAGGTAACTTCGATATAATCTGCATCACAAATAGATAGAGAAATCTCATCGATTGTTTGTTGCCGAACCGCCTTTTCTAAGTCAGCCAAGTAAGGCATATCAGCGGGTAGTAAAAACGATGCGGTGCTAGATTCAACCCAGAGGCTGGATGCGGCTCGCAGCGCCAACATGACTCGTGCCGTCACCCATTCCTCTAGAGAACCCGCTAGATGATCGAGGTAAAAGCTATTTTCGGTGTAGGTAAGTTTCAGCATGACCTGATATCTCCTATTATTCCAGGTGTACGTGCTGTTGGCGCCAGAACTGTTCGGCAAAAGCCACAGTGGGATGCATAGGCGCTTTGGGCTGGGTGAGTAGAGTCATTCCCGCTTGCTGGGGTGTGCGATCGCCTTTTCGACTATTGCACGGTTCGCAGGCAGTAACTACATTGTCCCAACGATGGTTTCCACCCTTAGAACGGGGGATAACGTGGTCGAGAGTCAGTCGTTTGCTACTACCACAGTATTGGCAACGATGCTTGTCTCGACGTAAGACTTCACGGCGATTCACGGGCGGGACTTTCCAGACGCGATCGCAATTGGCTTTGGTCAAGCGAATCTGTTCGGGAACCAGTAAGACTAGGCTGGGTGAATGCACCGGATATCCTTGACCCTTCAACCAATCTAGCGGTTCGGCTTTCCCAGTCACCAGGAGCGTCACCGCCCGCTTCATATTGACTCGACTCAGAGGGAGGTAGTTCTTGGAGAACACCACCACTGAATGCCTTAATCCTTTAGTTACACTCGTCACGCTTTTTACTCCTTGGGATAAAGAAACCCCGCTGCTGTTTACGTCAGAGCGGGGGAGTGGAAAAACGGTATGGTTTTCTCGTCCTATATCGGTACGGCTTGGATGCGCCTGTACCTCCCGCTGTTGTGATCTGGTTTTGGATTGATACTGGTTAAATGCTCGGCTTCAACGTTATATCGGGTTCTGATTTGCGCTGTACCGGGTTCTATTGAGTCATATCCATCCCCAATAAAAAACTCCACCGACAAACCTGCTGACTGCCAATCGCCGAGGCGACTGGTATCAGGGTAAGGGGTGGAGAAGGATAGATGAAGGCTCACAGAAGGTAATTTGTTTCAATACTGCTGTTTAAATACTACACTTGTATTACGAACCTGTCCACATAGTTGAGGAAAAAAACATGATACGGACTG
>NZ_JBKHHI010000369.1:0-6645 GCF_046539235.1 Coleofasciculus sp. | reverse complement strand
GACAGAACATCAACGCTTTTATAATGCCCAACAGTTTACGTTGAATATTACCAGACGCGATCGCACAACTCGCCCCTTGGTTCCACAACCTCCATCTCCCCAATGGAACTCAAACAGCACCCAATCATTTCTTGGGTGATTTTCCGGCGTTTAAATGGCAGCAACTTGCTCCCCATTTACCGGAAAATTTAGACGGGTGGCGGGTGTTGGATATTGGCTGTAATGCTGGATTCTATAGTTTTGAACTTGCCCGTCGTGGTGCAATAGTAACCGGGATTGACCATGATCCTCACTATTTGGCACAAGCTCAGTGGGCGCTGAAGCAATTTGACTTAGCGGATCGGGTTGAGTTTAAACCCATGCAAGTTTATGACTTAGCTCACACCGAGGAAACCTTTGACCTAGTTTTGTTTATGGGGGTTTTCTATCACCTACGCTATCCCTTACTTGCCTTAGATATTGTGGCACAGAAGGTTAAACGCTTGTTGGTATTCCAAACCCTCAATTCAACGCGATCGCGGCTTGAGAATATGTATAATTTACGGCTAAAATGAGATGCCTGTCTAGTGGGATTTGCTTGAAGTATTAACGCTGTACTAAGCTGTTCTGCGTTTAAACCTTAATATCAAGAATTGCGAAATCGTTGTAGTGCGTTTAGCGAAGCCATGCCGCAGGCTTTGCATCTTGCTCGCTACTAATACCCAATTTAAATGCATGACAGCTTATCTGATCAATCGTAGGTTATCGTTACCGACTGCTGCGGCGTTTAGCAGGAGGAATGGGTTCATAAGACTTGAGTCCCTCATCACCTGTCATAATTTCCACCTGATAACGTTTTTTTGTATAATGTTCAGCTAGCATTTTCATAGTAGCATCACCCAGAGATATTTTTTGAAGTACTACCTGTTGCCATTCATCGGCTAAATTTTTCAGTCCTTCAGCTTCCCAAAGGGCAGCTTGTTCAGCAAAAGCCGCCCAAGGAGTAGTTTCATCGGCTGCTGCTATCATAATTTTGGCTAATTCTTGGGCTAATTCATACTGTTTGCTTCTCGCTTGGGTAATATGATTCCCGGTTTCTAAGACTGTCGCTAATGGCAGTACTAATACAGTATTTTGCTCAATTTCAGCTTCCAATTTTTGATCAACTTTTTCTTTATCCCAGTAAAGACTACCTGTGCCACAAGTTTCCATATTAGGGATTCCTAACCAAACACAGAGAACTGATGTATCAATGATTAGAACCTTTCTCATACCTAAAACTACGGCTTACGAGAAATACTTCGTTCAATCGCTCCCTTTGATGTGAGTTGACCCAAGGAAGCCGAGGCGTATAGTTTCGGGAAATTCTCAATATCTTCTACAGGTGTCAATTGGCTTTCTCCGGTTTCAGCATCTCGATATGCCAAAATCACAAACGGCATCATCTCTGGGTCAAGGGCATCAAGTAAAGCGGGGTTATGAGTTGTCACTAATATATCAATTTTGCGCTTTTCCCCAATTTCCTTGAGCATTTTTAGGAGTAAACCTACACGCGAGGGATGAAGTCCATTATCGACTTCTTCAATTACAATTTGACTGCCTTTTGGTCGAGTCATTAATGCGGTAAGAATAGCTAAAAAGTGTAAACTTCCATCAGACATTACTCGCGCATCTATTTCTGTAATTTCACCAGGTTTCCATTCTTCTTTACAGTAAAGCATCGCGTCAGTCCCAAACCGACCAACAGGTTCTGCCCATACTCTCTGAATATCACGTTCTGGTAAATGTCTTAAATATGTAGCAACAGTTGATTCAAATTCTTCTTTCTGTTTATCAGACAATGTAGCGAGTACACCAGCGATATTAGAGGCGTCACTTTCAAGGCTGTCAGAAAGCCGTGAATAATTTCGCATACGAGCTGGAATAGGATTGATTATAGAAATGTTTTTTATGGTTTCTTGAAACTCAGCAAAAGGATTAATACTCTGTTCTTCTGAGAAATCAAATAAACTGGGTATTTGGCTGATAATAGACTGAGATCGCGCCGATAATTTATCAATAAATTCATGGTTCTGCCAAGGTTTTAACTTCGCTCCAATCCCCGGGAAGTTAGATGAACCTGATTTTGTTTTTAATAGGTAGATACAATTATCTATTTGGTCTGGGTTCGGATAGTTCTTAAAGGATTCCTTTTCGAGCTGAACATTTGGTTTAGCTTGCACAGTAATACTGTATAGATAATCGGTTTGATCATTTCCCTGTGTCAAAACTTCTAATGTGAAGGAAGATTCCCCCCTAAGAGGGGCTTCTTCTACACTACCTCGAAGAGGAGGAAGAATAGAGTCACCGGCTAAAGCAGTGTAAAATTCTTTGCCGCTAACAGTTCTTTTAAGAAACTCTAATGCATCAATAACATTAGACTTCCCACTCGCATTCGCCCCAATCAAAACCGTCAGCGGATCAATTGGTAATTCCGCATACTTAAAACTTTTCCAATTTTTAAGAATCAGCTTCTTTAGCATTCCTATCTAACAACCTCCTATTGGCTTGGTACACCTTAACTGGTGCATTAGCATTGTAGGGGCGCACCGACGTGCGCCCATCAAACCGTCCAATCTATCCCACAATTTTAGCTGTGTCAGTCCACTGCCTTCTTGGATTGAAAACAAATAACTTGGTTCGGGCGGGTTTAGTGACATCAGGGTGAGGCACAAAAAGATAATAGTCAAACCCGCCCCTACATTTAGGCGATCGCGCTACTCTACATTCCGCCATCCTACATTCAGATGCAAGTGTTGACAAATTTTACATTATGCTGTATAAAATTCGCTCAACCACTCCTCAACCTGAATCCCAGAGAAACTTTGTATTAGTCCTGTTTATCATGAAGATTTGGTATACTTGTGTTTCTCTTCTTCTCAAACCTTTACCAAACTTAATACAATGTAACCAACATTAACGATAAGCATATATCCTTAGTCATGATTGGCAGTCAGATTCCCTGGATAACGACGATTATTTTATTGCCTCTACTGGCGTCCCTGGCGATTCCTCTAATCCCCGACAAAGAAGGTAAAACCGTCCGCTGGTATGCCCTAGGGGTTGGCATGGCAAACTTCCTCCTCACCATCCATGCCTTTTGGCGTCACTACGATTTACAAAACTCTCAGTTCCAACTCCAAGAAACCTATTCCTGGATTCCCCAATTAGGCTTAAACTGGTCAGTTGGGGTCGATGGACTCTCAATGCCCCTGATTGCACTATCGGGCTTAGTCACTACCCTCGCCATCCTGGCATCTTGGAAAGTCAACCGTAAGCCTCGTCTATTTTATGCCTTGATGCTGGTGATGTACAGCGCCCAGATTGGCGTATTCGCGGCTCAGGACTTACTATTATTCTTCTTAATGTGGGAACTCGAATTAATTCCCGTGTATCTGCTGATTTCCATCTGGGGTGGAGAAAAGCGCCTCTATGCCGCGACTAAGTTTATTCTTTATACAGCAGCAGGTTCTATCTTCATTCTCGTCGCCGCATTAGCCATGGCATTCTACGGTGACACCGTTACCTTTGATATGCAACAGCTAGCCCAGAAGCATTACCCCATGGGAATGGAATTGGCGGTTTATGCCGGCTTGTTAATTGCTTATGGCGTAAAATTACCGATTTTCCCCTTACATACCTGGTTACCTGATGCTCACTCTCAAGCCTCTGCCCCTGTCTCAATGATTTTAGCGGGTGTGTTGCTGAAGATGGGAGGCTACGGATTGATCCGGATGAATATGGAAATGCTGCCTGATGCCCATATTCGCTTTGCCCCTGTACTGGCTGTTTTAGGCGTCGTCAATATTATCTATGGGGCGTTGACTGCCTTTGCTCAAGATAACCTGAAACGGCGCTTGGCGTATTCTTCCATTTCCCACATGGGATTTGTCCTGGTTGGTATTGCCTCCTTCACGGCATTAGGCACAAATGGCGCAATGCTACAAATGATCTCTCATGGATTAATTGCCGCCGCGTTATTCTTCCTGTCGGGTGTCACCTATGATCGCACCCATACTCTAGAAATGGAAAATATGGGCGGTATGGCAAAACAAATGCCTAAAGTGTTTGCCTTGTTCACCGCCGGTGCCATGGCATCTTTAGCATTACCAGGGATGAGTGGGTTTGTGGGAGAATTGTCTATCTTCCTGGGCATGTCTACTAGCGATGCCTACAGCTCATCCTTTAAAGTGGTAATGGTGCTGTTAGCCGCCGTGGGATTAATCCTCACTCCCATCTATCTACTCTCCATGCTGCGTCAGGTATTCTACGGCACAGCTAAGATGGAGTTCTCTATGGATAACTATTTCGGCGATGCCAACCCACGAGAAATCTTTGTCGCCCTGTGCTTGTTAATTCCCATTGTCGGCATTGGTTTATATCCCAAGGTTGCTACCCAAACTTATGATGTCAAAACCGTGGCGGTAACGGCTCAAGTGCGTGAAGCTCTGCCAGTCATTGCACAAGAACGGACAAACCTGTATTCTGGTAAATTCAACGCACCATCCCTACCCAAAGCCAAAGCCCAACCTTTGCTGGGTATAGTTGAATAAGTTGACTCTCCAGATTATCAGGTCAACTCGCATTTACGAAATGAGTAGGGACACGGCAGTGCCGTGTCCCTACTTATGTGCTATGTAAAGATTATGTTATGTAAAGGTAGTAGACCTGCACCCAGAAAAAGTATCTTTTAAGACAACGTGGTATCAGGATGGATCAGATACAGGCAGAAATTGAGGCAATTCGCACCCAAATCGAGGCACTACGTCACGAACGGGATGCTCTAAGCAATCAGGAGGTGCAACCGGAGAATAATTCACCCGAAGCGATCACGGCGGCTTATCGCCATCAAGCTAGAGTAGCCGCAGAGGTTTCCGCCGAAGTCCAGGGAATTGATAATGCGATCGCGGCGTTGCAGGCGCAGTTGGAGCAAAAACAGCAACAGCTACAGCCTCTGGCGAAACCCAAGCAACCTTTAACCTTAGCCGATGAGGTAGAGATCGCCACTCAACAGGCTTATAATCATGCCAATCGGATTAACGAACTCGCTACAGAATTGGTGGAAGAACTTAGGGCTTTAAAATTGATCGCCAATGATATGAGTCCCAGCTATTGGCAGTTGCATCACAAGCCATTTATTACCGGGTTTAAGGGTACGTCTGTTCCCTATTTGCGAGCAGATCAGGGGGTTTTAATGATTGGCAAAGTCATTATTTAGGGCTTGCCGAAGAAGTCTTGTGGTGAGAATAGGGAACGGGGAACGGTTATATGCAGTGCGAGCGTCTCGCTCGCTATTTTGTATGGGTTTTTATCTGTCGAGGCAATATGCTTTCATAGGTTTGTGAATTTTTAAGCCATAGGTAAAAATTCTAAAGCAGTTGTTCTAACAGATTCATAATTTACTTTTCCTTGCTCATTGCGTGGCAATTGTTCAACAGGAACCCAATATTTAGGCTGCTTAAACCTACTTAACTGATTGACCAGCACGGCTTTTAAAATATCCACAGAAACGTCCGATGCACGAGGAACGTAAACCGCTGTAACGGCTTGACCCCAATAATTATGCGGTATGCCAATCACACACACATCACGCACTAATTGGGTGGCTAAAATAGCCGCCTCGACTTCGGCTGGGAAAATATTTTCACCTCCACTAATGATTTTATGACTGTGCCGTCCGACAATGGTTAGATACCCCTGCTGATCAAAAAATCCCAAATCATCGGATTGCAGCGTTGGGATTTTATCAGGCGTTGCATGACTATTGGGGATTGGGGATTGGTGATTGGGTAAGTGTAGAGATGCGCCATTATTCGTCTGTAGGGACGAGGTTTGAAAATTCGCGCCAGTGGTTGACGATAACGTTTCCTCAAAACCCGCCCTGATTGCTTCTTCGCTTCGCTCAAGGACATGGTTTTGAGTTAACTCTCCATCTTCCTTATCTTGCTTATCTCCTGAAGAATAGTAACCCAATGCCAAAGATTCTGCTGCAATCGTGACAATTCCGATTTGATTCGTCCCCAAAAATTCCCCGGTTGTACTGCGAATGGTAACGTGGGCGTGAGGGAGAACTTGACCGCAACTATTATTCCCCGCTAAAAATGCGTCCGGTTTCAGAGTAACCACTTGAGACGCCGTTTCCGTCATTCCATAAGTTGGCGCTAAGCGAATACCCTGTTGTCTCGCCTCAGTTAAGAGAGACTCATAAGCTGGCGCACCACCCAACAAAACCGTGTGAAACTGAGATAACCAATTTGCTGCATTCGCCTGGAGTAAGCGTTGTAACTGAGTGGGAACCAGGGAAATAAAAAAATCTCTGGGGTCAATCTCTCGTCCTTTTCCCGCCACCACCTCTTTAAAGGGTAGACTAGCAAATTGTCCTCCCGTGGTTAGCGATCGCAGAAATTGCATCAACCCACTCACATGATACACAGGCAAGACACAGAAGGAATTCACTGGCTTGTGATCAAAATACTGATAAAACCCTCGCACCGACGCCATTAAAGTATCCCAGGTATGTATAGCGAAGCGAATCTTACCCGATGAACCCCCTGTAGGAATCATTATTCCAGGGTTCGTAGTAGGCACTTTAGTGCCATCATGGTTCGTAGTAGGCACTTTAGTGCC
>NZ_JBKHHI010000368.1:0-6654 GCF_046539235.1 Coleofasciculus sp. | reverse complement strand
GCGATAATCAAGAATCATTCATTTGTCCGCATCTGTAGGGGCGGGTTTAGGGATTTAATTGGGCTACCTACCCCAAACCTATCAACAAAACCCGCCCGGAATCCTCAACGGCGATAATCGGGTTAGGGGCGATAACGCTGTGTCCACCACACCAACGCATCACAAAATTGAGTTAATACCATTAAGGCTATTCTCTGTTCAGGTAGGGACATTGACCAGATTTTGTTTGCCATGGCTTGGATTTTTTGGGTTTCATCCTTCTCTTTTTCCTTTTTTTGTTCACGGGTGTGTTCCGGTAAGGTTGAGGTGACATCATCATTGGGTAAATTAACCCCGGCTGGCTGGAGAATTTCGGCTAGTTTCTGCCACACGTCTTGCCAATATTGACTTTTGTTTCGGGTTTTTTTGTCTCGCCTCAGCCGTAATTGTTCGCCCCAGAAGCGTTCGAGTCCATAGGCGACTGTCATCCGCATTTTATGGGATTCGTTGAGGACGTTGTTTTCGTTTCGATGTTTGAGGACGAGTTCTTGAGCGTGGTAGTCTAGGGCGTAAGGTTGCCACTCGCTTAAGTCTTGCTTTTCTGTTGATTCAATCATGGGACTGTCTCCTATTTTTTATGGCTTATTCTTGTGGCAATTAACGACTATTAACTGATTGCAGGGAAACCTGGGTGCGACCAAAGCCAATGGATTCTAAGCCGCCAAAATAGAGTTCTTGGCACTTGGGGTTGAATTGGCTATCTTGGAGAAATTGTTGCCATTCTTCCGGGGTGTCTCCAGTGGTTTTTCGCATGGCTAGGGGAAATGCCATAATTGTTCCTTCGGGTAAAGCTTCAAGGTCAAAGAATGCGCCTTTTTTGGCTTTCTTTTCATCCGGTTCTAGGGCGACTCGACTCTGGCGATACAATCCCATGTCGTGAATCATGGATATTTCCGTGTCAGCGACGACGATGAGTAGATGTTTGGGTTCAGATTCAATGGCTTGGGGAAATAAGTCTTTTAAGGTTTTGTCTTCTTGTTTTAGGGGTAAGAAGCCTAGATTAAAAAACAGGGTTTTGCTGGAAGGGTTGCCGTAATAACTGTAGGGTTTGATGTCGGTGATGGATTTTTCGGTTATTTTTTGATAACGCTTGAGTAGGGCTGGACAAGACACGTAGACAATGGGTTGATTGGGACAGTAAACGGGTAGCCAGACGATGGAGGCATATTCAAATTTGATCCGACTTTCACTGGTATTGTTGTTGCCGTTCGTTTCGGATTCCTGGGTTGCTGAGGGTGAATGATTTACGGCTTTGCCATACCAGTGATCAACCTTGCCATTTTGGTGACGCATCGCCGCCCGAAATCGTCCCCGAATTGAACTTCCGGGAATGATTCCAGTTAGGGTAAATTGGTCGCGGAAAATTAGGTTGAGATTGCCGTTTTCTTCTCCGGCGCTGGCACCGACATGGAGGGGCGCTTGGGTTTCAATTATGCCGTAGGCTTTATGATAATCAGACATGGTTGGTTCTCCATAATAATGGTTCGTTTTTGAGGATGCAGTTTTATCTCTCAGACGTCGCAGGGTACGTCTCTACATGGCGTCTTCATCGGTATTTTTAGTATGGGAACAGGTTAGGAGTAGGGCTAATCCACACCCCCAGCGTTTGAGAGAGGGTCCTTCTTCGGGAAACCAGGATTTATCCCACTCTTGCCAAGATTTATTCAGGGGTTCTTTGAGGATATAAACGGTTCCTGCTGGTACGGCGTAGCGTCCCCGTGATAAACATTTGGGTTGGTGAAAAGAGGAGGATTTATTATTTCCTAAACGATAGCGAAAGGGGATGGGACGAGCGGTAAAAATGGTTTCAACTGACCAGACGAAGTTATCGTTTTGTTCGGGATTTTCCTGTTCATACTTTTGCGGATTACCTTTTTGTAATTGGATGGGTTCTCGATAGGAAAGTCGGTTTGACCCCCAAATGGCAGGGGTAATCAAAGCAAACTTGCTTTGAATTTTTTGGTTAAATCGATTGAGATGGTTTTGGTTGAGTTTCAGACAGTTAATTTCGACGATATGTCCTTCGCCACCAAAGCGATACCAACCCGGTGCGAGTTCATGGGTTGAGAGATAGACTAAACAGGTGTCTAGTGGCATTTGTACGGCATTTTCTAGAAATAAACTGCCTTGTTCATCTTCAGTGTCTTGGGAATTGACAACATGACGTTGATTCAGGGCAAGTCGGGGATGTAAGTGAGGGGAAAATTTCCACGGGGCTTTCTTGACTTGGGTGGGATTATCCCAAGTATTAATGGCTAACCAGGTTCCTTTTTCAAATTTGTCATTGGGGGGATAGTTTTGGGTTTCATCTAGCCATTCTTCAGAGGTTGAGTGCCAAGAGAGTTTGTGGCAAATTTCGCCATTTTTAATTAGATAGGTGAATGGGGTGGGAACATAAAAGTTTTGTTCTTTTTTCACCTCCTTAGTTTCCCCCCAAAAGGGTCCGGCGAGATACAAGTCTTTAATGTCTTGAATCTTGTCCTTACAGGCGGCAAATATACCTGAAACTGTGGCGGCGCTGGGGGGAAAGCTAGTCCCTGAACGTCCGACTAGGTTTTCTGGGGATAAGAAGCGTCCGGCACTTCCGTATAGAAATCCTAGGGGTTCAATCAGGATGAGATACTGGAATTTTGGGTTTGCTGATTGATTCATGGTCATCGGTTAAATAAAAGCCAAGGTTGGCGAGGTTGATTAGCCATTGATTGAAGGTATCTATGACTTTAGGGTCACTGTTGAGTGCCTCTCTCATCGATGGATTTTCTTGGTAATTGGGATTAAATTGTTTGGGGTCACCTAAGATTCCGGTAAAGGTGGGTAATTCATATTCATCATAGAGATTCCACCAGTTTTGGGGATTGGCAAAAATGGTTTTCCAGTCGGAACCAAAGTAAATCTCGATTAGGGCTAAGGCAATATCGATAGTCTGGTTATTGAAAGCGTGGCGCGATTGCAGGGTGGCGATATCTTGATAGAAATGCGTCCAATTATCTCCCTGTTCGCGGTCTTGATAACTGTTGATTAAGTTTTTTAGCGTGTCGCGATCGCGCCCTGGCTTCTGCTGCTGTAAACTAAGAGAAAATCGCGGCAATAATGAGGTGAGTTCCTGGGTATCGAGTAACCACCAGGGACAGACCCATTCCATGTAATTACCGCTGTTAAATAGGATACGAAAGGCGATGCGATCGCGTCCCGTTTTTTTGGCAGCTTGTTCGGCTAAATGACAATGCTGGAGGATGTCCCGTTGGGGAACTTGAGATCCTGCCCAGACAAAGCCGACACTAGGGGTAATTTCTTTGGGTTCAGGGTGATGCCAAATCTGGGATTTGAAGCCAGCCAACCAATCCAGACAGCGACGCGGGGATATCTGTTTGTAGGGATGGTAGAGTACGCCGAAAAAGTCATCGCCGCCAGCATAAATTATCCGTCCTTTGGGCGGTAAATACTCCTCCTGTTTCTCATAGAGTTGTTTGCCCCAGTCTCGCATTTTTGTGCTAAACTGAGTTAGCTGTTCTTGTTCTAATCTGGCGTCCAATTGGGCAAGTTTCTGGAAATATTTGCCCGCGTTATCGCCATCCCCTTGAAACCAGCCTGTCCAATAGTTTTCGGTCGGGTTGTGACGATTTAACTCGCCAAAGGAGTCCGGATTCAAATCTTGCTTAAGTTGCTGGATGGCGTCGGCTTCTAAGTTGACGAGGTTGAGTTGATTCAGATGCTCAATTAAGCTATTTCTGATTTCCTCATGGGTAATTAAACGCTTGGTCAGTTCCGGAATGCTGAGTTCCTCACGCGGATCAATGAACGATTCCCCCAGGAGTTGACTCAAGCTGTGGTAGAATGAACGAACGGCTTGTTTTTGCGGCTGATAGTTGTCGTGACGCGAGTTAAGATTGTGTCCTAAAAGAGGATACGCGATCGCATCACTTCCAGATAAGGTGGAACTCTCCCCTTGCCAGTTAATTCCTGTCCAATTGCGGGCGTATTTAACTTGATTGAGTTTTTGGCGTGCTTGGGTAATACTCTCTCCCGGTTTCCCGGAGGCGTGGAAAAATTCCCAGCTATAGTTTGCCCAGAGTTGCCAATCTCGTTTCCAGAAATTATAGTCCCATTTAATGGTATTTCCCTGGCTATCCTGGCTAGTTTGAATGTGCTTCTCAATCCACTCACGACAGCTATTGACAAGGCACGTCCAAGCTTGATTAAATGTCTGTTCAATGATAGAAATCTGATCAGCAGAAAGCTCACCTCGGAGTACAATTTGATTAGGCATTCCCTGGGTAACATTAATCCGGGCGGGTGAGATAATCTCACACCCCTGATTTTTGGCGGCGAGACAGATAATCCAGGATAAAAAGGAGAGAATATAGGAACTCCCGTACAAATCCCGGAGTTTGCGCGATTTGGTGATAAAGTCCTGAATCGGGGCAAAGGTGATAATGTGATAGGTTGGAGCCATTTTTTGTCATGATTTAGGGGTGATTGCCGATATCTTTCAGTATACGGACAGGTGGAAAACCCTTTTTCCAGTTGATGTAGAGACGTAGCATGAGAAGTCTCTACAGCCGACGGGTAAAGGAGGGTTGATGTTAGGTATCATGGAAACCGTCAACTGAATGATAAATCCCACCTTGGCTTTAGTTTAATGGGTCAGTTCTCTCCAGCTTACGAAACCGACTACTATGCGTGGACACAACAGCAAGCGCAATTCCTCCAACAACAGCAATGGAACTGCTTGGATATCGTGAATCTGGTGGAGGAGATTGAATCCTTGGGTAGACAGGAAAGGCGAGAGTTACGGAATCGCTTGGGTGTATTATTGGCACATCTGCTGAAATGGCAGTTTCAACCTCAAAATCGCTCCAGAAGCTGGTTGGCGACAATTCGAGAACAGCGTTTCCAAGTGCGACAACTCCTTGCCGAGAGTCCGAGTTTAAAGCCTTATTTGGTGGAAGCGATAGAACTAGCGTATCAGAGTGCCGTGAACTTAGCCGTCCGCGAAACGGGCTTAAGCTACAAAACCTTTCCCCCAGAATGTGCCTATTCGAGTGAGCAAGTGTTGGAGTCAGAATTTTTCCCCGGAGAGCCCTTTGATTTTGAGGTTGTTCTGTAGGGGCGACCCGCCTGCACCAATGAACCAGGTGTCTACTCAATTGACTCGGGTCGCCCTTGACCAGGGTGATGCGCTGTTCGTAGTAAGGGCTTTAGCCTGGTCAACCTTTGATCAGTTTCCCTGTTCGTAGTAAGGGCTTTAGCCTGGTCAACCTTTGATCAGTTTCCCTGTTCGTAGTAAGGGCTTTAGCCTGGTCAACCTTTGATCAGTTTCCCCAATGCAATCTGGGGGTTTCATGGGCGCAGGTTGGCAAAGGGCGCAGGTTGGCAAAGGGCGCAGGTTGGCAAAGGGCGCACGTCGGTGCGCCCCTACGAACCACCACAAAAATAACAATCACTGGTGCCTAAATAGTCAGGGTTGGTTTTCAGCCACTTGGATGCCGGAAATTCGTAAATCCAATCTAACCCATTCTCCATATCTAGAATACCACTCACCAAACTGTGAATAATTCCAACGCCGGTACTGGCACAGAGACTATTTAACCAGAACACAGCCGGGTCTGCTATTCCCTTTCATTAGTGGTGCGAGTCTCTAGGAGGGCGCGGTGAATTTGCTGCCACATTTTGGGGGGAATATGTAGGGAATGTTGGGTTTTATTCA
Source organism: Coleofasciculus sp. (assembly GCF_046539235.1). Taxonomy (GTDB): domain Bacteria; phylum Cyanobacteriota; class Cyanobacteriia; order Cyanobacteriales; family Coleofasciculaceae; genus Coleofasciculus. The sequence goes on along the minus strand of NZ_JBKHHI010000368.1, from coordinate 908 downwards.
TGATGATTGGATAAGGAATACTACAGGATGGGTGGGGCGGTAGGGGCGCATAGACGTGCGCCCTTTCCCCGACGTGCGCCCAAAAAAGCGACAATTTGAGCCTTATACTCCGTTGCAGTCAAAGCGAAAATCGGGGCGGGTTTAGTGAATTTAACGGTTTCAAGCGTAGTATTATCGGTAAAACCCGCCCCTACATCCTCAATTTGATAGAATCAGCTAATGTCTGCCTGTTGGCTTCTGATTTATTGATTTAATCATCGCTATTAATTGCATGGTTGAAGCTTTGGGCGGCGAGGAAGGTGTTGTCGCCATCGGCTAAGATGAGAACTCGACGATTGGTTGTACTCAAGGGTTTTGGTTCCTTTTCTGATTGGTTGTGTCTATTTAAGCCTAGGGGTGGAAAAAGGGTTTTCCGTGGGAGGGGGTGATGGGGAAGATGGGGGAGAAGATTCCCAATCAACAATGAACCATGAACAATCAACAAATGACGAATGAGGATTCCCACCGTCCGACTTTACTGTTGTCCGACTACTTATCTGATTTTCCGGTTGTATTGTCCGACGCTGATGATTCCCTGTTCTAGGAGTTTGGCGGCGAAGAGTTCGGAGACTTCTTTGCTGGGGAATTCCAGTTGTCTGATGTTGGGGAGTTTGGGCAGGTTTCCCAGGTAGGTTCCTGAATAGCGGGGGAGAAGTTCTAGGGTTTTTTTCATTTCGGATTGCTGGATTAAAAAGATTTCCTGATACATGCTTGATTTTCTTTGATAACCATTTGGCGGGTGTGGTATGGCTATTTGGCTGACGTTTTTCCTTGCCAGTTTTTCTGGGCGCATATCGGGATAGGGCGCACGTCGGGGATAGGGCGCACGTCGGGGATAGGGCGCACGTCGGGGATAGGGCGCACGTCGG
>NZ_JBKHHI010000367.1:0-6671 GCF_046539235.1 Coleofasciculus sp. | reverse complement strand
AGTGCGATCGCCTCATCCTTTGAGAAAATTTGTTTTATATAAAATAGAACTTTAACGACCAAGTTATTACTCACCCGCAGACTGTAAGATGATAGTGTATAGCTGACTGCTGACTCGAAACTCAACCTCATTAATCAATCGATCCATCACAGGCTTTACCGCCGAAATCAAACCCTTGCGTTTAGCCTCCAGCAACAGTCCCAACACCCAACTCACATTAATGAAGTGCGATCGTTCTTCCAGGACGTTCATCCATGAGCAGAAGCTCTGCATTTAGGTCCATAGCCAAAATAATGGCTTCCGCCTCACCTGGATCTAAATCGGCTTGCAGTACTGAAACTTGATTGAAGTCACTAACCTGTTGAGTTTCTATCCAGGCAAAGGTTTGAACTTCAAACGCACCCGGTACAGCCTTTCCTACTCTCACCATCTCATCATAGACAGCTTGCGGAATAATCACTCTGCTGTAAAGTTGCTGCAACAGATCCAGCCGTCCGATACCTGCCAGACTTGTGATCGGTGAAGTGTCACTGACAACAATCATAATCTGCCCAGTGACCTTAACGTTTTCAGGTCAGACTCAAAATCCGCCACATCATAGTTGATTGTCACTCCTCGCTGACCCAATTCCCGGCGAAACTCAATCAAATTCATCCCTAACCACTGACAAGCTCTGCCACTACTAATTTTCTCCTGCTTATAGAGCATAATGGCAATTTCTAGTTTCAGTTGAGCTTCCGACATTTTCGTAGCTGCAACAATGTCCTTGGGAATAACCACATCCATGTCACTTCTCCTCTATAGTTGTCAAGTCAACTGCCACGCCATTAGCTTTGAAGATGAGGGAGTGCGATCGCTCTTTTCCCTAAATGCGATCGCCTCACACCAAGGATACAACCCTTAACTCAAATAACTGGGGTGACACAGCTAAAATGGTGGAATAGATTTTGCCGTTAAGTTTGGCGCACATTGGTATGGTAAAAGGGCGCACGGGGCGTGCGCTCCTACAATTCTAATCTATATAATTAGAAAAGAAAAGTTCTTGAAGGAGAGAATCAATGACATGGCAAGAATTGCAAAACCAAGCCTTGCAATTACCCATCAGCGATCGCTGGCGTTTAGTTCAGTCTTTGTTGACTTCAATTCAACAAGAAACTCTATCATCGATATCTCCAAGCTTCACTGCAATACCCATGACGGAGCTTGATCCTTGGACTCAACGTTTACTGGGTGTTATTCAGCTAAGTCCAGAGGATGCCAACGAGTCCTACATTGATTATCTGGAGACAAAATACCAGTGAGACGGGTGTTATTTGATAGTGATATCTTACTTGATGTTCTTGCTCAACGCCAACCTTTTGTTGTAGCTTCCGCACAAGCCTTAAATTCAGCAACCCAAGAGTGGGTTGAGGGATATGTTTCAGGTCATGCCATAACCAACATTTTCTATATTTTGCGTCGTCAAATAGGCAGTGACGCGGCAAGGAAACTACTATCAACTTTATTAGAACGGATTCAAGTGGCAAGTGTAACCGATGAGGTGATTCGATCCGCATTGCAAAGCTCTGTGAAAGATTTTGAAGATGCGGTAACAATTGAAGCTGCACTGGCGGCAGGTTTGGAGATTATCATTACACGCAATATAACTGATTTTGTCGCATCGCCTGTTCCAGTAATGTTACCCGAAGAATTTTTAGCAAGCCTATCAGAATCAACTTGATTAGCGAACCTTAGCATCCATGTAATCGTTATTCCAGGAGCAGAAATTCTGCATTTAGTCCTCCTTCTACTTGGTTTTCAATCAGCACCTCATAACGGTGTTTAGTTGAGGGATTCTTTTCAATCCTTAAAGAATCGATATTCATCGTACTTTTCCAGCCTAACCTATTGTATCCACACTCTTTACCCTATTTTACCCATATCCCTGCCAGCGGAAATCCTAATCTTAGCAAGTCGGTCAGTTTTTACAGCCAAATCGCTTCACCTTCAGGATACAACCTATAACCCAAACCCGATTAAAATTCTAGCCATCACATCCACGCGATCGCATCTATGTATTTCATCATGCAGGAGAGAAGTCAGTTATAGGTTTAACCATGACACCACTGGCGATCGCACCATTCCCTTGGCGATCATCTACTGTCACCAGAGGGCAATTTAGATCAACAGCCAATGCAATATACAGCGAATCATACAAAGCCAATTGATAGCTCAAACCGATTTGTAAGGCGCTAGGCAAAAGATGAACAGTTGGCATGATCCGGAATGATAACGCCAGCAGTTCACCCACAATCTGTTCAGCTTGTGTTTTCGGCAATCCCCGAAACCGAACCTCTTTCCACAAAACATTAACACACTCCAGCAGACAAAATTCTGGGATACACAACTGATCCCCTTGATACATCCGAGCGACTAAGACTCGTGCTTCTGGCGTATAAGTTTGGGTGATAGCGTACTGAACGACTACACTAGCATCTACTACATAGATTGCCATTAGCGGACTCGATCCTCCCGCAATAATTCAGTCGTGTTGGGAGATCCAGGAGGTGGTGTCCATCTCAAACGATCCATAGCCGCTAAAATCTCTTCAATAGAGCGAGTATCCCTTGATTGTTGCCACCAGTTGTGCAACCGTTCATCCACCACTTCAGTAATCAAGGCTTTGATGTCATCAATCGTCATATCTACTATTTTTGCTGATGCCATGCTGGACTTCTCCAATTTCTTCTATTAACTATTCTGGCATTGTAAGTGATCGCCTGTAGATTGATACTGAGGGAGTGCGATCACCTCATCCTTTGAGAAAATTTGTTTGATATAGAATTGAACCTGACAACAATCATAATCTGCCCAGTGACCTTAACGTTTTGAGGTCAGACTCAAAATCAGCCACATCATAGTTGATTGTCACTCCTCGCTGACCCAATTCCCGGCGAAACTCAATCAAATTCATCCCTAACCACTGACAAGCTCTGCCACTACTAATTTTCTCCTGCTTATAGAGCATAATGGCAATTTCTAGTTTCAGTTGAGCTTCCGACATCTTCGTAGCTGCAACAATGTCCTTGGGAATAACCACATCCATGTCACTTCTTCTCTATAGTTGTCAAGTCAACTGCCACGCCATTAGCTTTAGTGATGAGGACGTGCGATCGCTCTTTTCCCTAAGTGCGATCGCCTCACCTCAAGCATACAACCCTTAACCCAAACCCGATTAAGATTCTAGCCATTAAACAACGTGATCGCTACCTCTGGAATTCCCCAACCGTCCAATCTGCCAACTCTAAATTCAACACTCTACCAAAACCCCGTTGATTGCGCGTAACCACTATCCCGTTCACTCAAAGAGCGATCGCTGCTCTCCATCAAAGTAACAGGTTCTAGAATACAACGCAATCTAGTTAATTATATTAACGGTCATACAGACGAGTTTGAAGCCGTGCAAGAGCTACGCTGTTTAGTGCCTCCTTACTCGCCAGTGCCTGATATTTCTATTATTGCGATCGCTCGTCTTCCTGAGAAGGATGGACTATTCGATGGCGCACCGGATTGGCTGATTGAAATTCGCTCCCCTGATCAAAGTCCTCTAGACCTACAGAAGAAGATTCTCCATTGCCTGAGCAACGGCACACAATTAGCCTGGTTAATTGACCCAGCTAGTCAACAGGTTTGGATCTGGGAGGGGGATCAACTACCAATTATACGTTCAGGATCAGACACGTTGCCAACATTGGGTAATCTGCCTGAACTCACCGTCAATGGGGTAATGGCAATGACTCGCCGACAGTAATACTCAAGACGCGATCGCTATTTCATCGATTTTCAGGAAAGCGATCGCATCATCTCTGGAACCCAATAGTAATGTGCTAAATAACTCGCGATCGCGATTCGACATAACTAGCCTTTCATGGACATCTACTTCCTGTCTAGCGATGGGAATCAAGTATCTACTCATCCGCAGACTATTAACTATTTTGCCATGCTAAAAGATGGTAAAAAGGTGTATCAGTATCTAAACTATGCTGTTGATTCACTCACTTCAAACTGAATACCTAACATCTGAAATGCCTGATTTTGATGTAGATATGTTAAGGTAAGTAGGAGTTTAGCTTCGACTGATAATTACCGATTACCCCCTCTAATCCAATCGCTCAATTGTAAAGAATTGTAACGGAATAATTTATGGCTTACTTCTGGTATAAGGCATTTCACTTAATTGGCATTGTTGTCTGGTTTGCTGGGTTATTCTACCTCGTGCGTCTGTTTGTCTATCACGCCGAAGCCTCCCAGGAAGCAGAACCCGCGCAAACGATTCTGAAAAATCAATACCAAATCATGGAGAAGCGTCTCTACAACATCATTACCACACCGGGAATGGTTGTGACGGTTGCCATGGCAATTGGTCTACTCACGACTGAACCAGAGGTTTTAAAATCCGGTTGGATGCACGCGAAACTGGCGTTCGTTGTGGTGTTGCTGGCTTATCATTTTTACTGTGGTCGGTTGATGCGACGGTTAGCCTCTGGAGACTGTCAATGGACGGGTCAACAGTTTCGCGCCCTCAATGAAGCGCCGACTGTCCTACTCGTCGCGATTGTTTTACTGGCTGTATTTAAGAATAGTTTACCTACGGATATTACCGCTTGGGGAATCTTTGCTCTGGTGATTGCGATGGCAGCATCGATTCAACTCTATGCGAAAAAACGGAAGCGGGATAAGGAAAAACGTCTGGCACAAGCCTCCTCAGCAACCAGCGACGAGATGACTGAACAGGTATCTGCTTGAACGATCAATTCAGTAACAGTCTTCTATAGCAGGATACACATCGCTAAGGACAAACCAACTGTGGTAGAGACGTTCTGCCGGAACGTCTCTTCTGGTTAAGAAGAGTAAACATTGGGATTAACAATTCCTTATCTTTTGTGGAAAACTAACGGGTTTCTGTGGAAAAGTCGCAATATCTGTGGAAAAGTCAGGCTTTTTCCAGGGCTTCTGAGCGGTTAAAAGGTTATCTGATCGGACTCATAAGCTGGAGGTTCGACATGAATCAACACGCGCACCGGATCAAAGCGTTCTTCTAATCGATCCTCCACCGCCTCGGTAATTTGGTGGGCAGTTTCCACGTCTTTCGCATCAACAATCAGATGCATTTCAATGAAGACTTGACGCCCCAAGACGCCACGAGAGGCAATATCGTGGCAGTTGATGACTCCAGGAACTTGGATAACAATCCCTTGAATCGCTTCGGGTGCGATCGCGACTTGATCAACTAACCAGGGTAAGTTATCCGTTACTACTTCCCAGCCACTGCGAAAGACTAACAGGGCGACAGGAAAGGCAAGAATCACATCTAACCATTGGAGTTGGGGCAGATTCCACAGTTGTCCTTGCCAGATACCAATCAATCCCGCCAAAACCGTAATGGTTACCCAGACATCACTCATCGTGTGTTGAGCATCCGCGATCAAAATCGCACTTCCCACCCGCTTCCCCACATTTCTTTCATAGAAGGTAACGAAAATATTCACGCCTAAGACAATCAGCAGTAACCATAACTCTGGCGCTGCGATCGTGATTGGCGTCAAACCGTTGACAATCCTCTCGATGGTGCCTTTGAGAATTTCAAAACAAGCAATGCCTAAAAATGCCGCAATCCCCAAAGCGCCTACGGCTTCAAACTTCTGATGACCATAGGGATGTTCGCGATCAGGTTGAGGAGACGAAAATCGATTCGCCACTAAACCCAAAACATTATTGGCACTATCGGTGACGCTGTGCAACGCATCAGCTTGTAAACTCAAAGACCCGGTTAAAATGCCGAGAATGGCTTTCAATGCCATCACGAATACATTCAACAGCAGGGTAATCAGCAAAACCTTGCGAACTTCAGCACGTTTGTCGGCTGGCATTATGGTTGCCCCTCAATAAGGAATTTCCCCTATCCTTAGTTTAGTCAGGAAAATGACTGAAACCCTTGTCCTTTAATGCTTTTAATTCTCTAAGCCCCCTAAGTTTTTGTCGGCTTCTTGCGAGTTTTTCTAGGAATTGTGTGCCAAAACGTCTCATTCTTTGGTAAATTTTCTGAGGGACTCAATTACCATCTTCTATCAGTAAGCGCTCATTATTAAAATTTATTGCTCATGGTTCCAGCTCAACTCACCCTCAATCTGGCTCAAGGGTCTGTATCGTTCAAATTTACGCCGGAAGCTGCCCAAAATTTACAAAAGGCACTCGCCCAACTTGTACAAACTTTAAAAGCTACGGCTCAAGCCCCAGGCAGTACCAGCAAGCCTAGTCCGCAAAAATCAATAGAGTACCAATATACTGGGGATGTTTTCTTGGAAATTTTCTGCAATCCCAATATTTACCCCAGTCCCTTTGCGGCTAAAGTTTTAATCACACTGCGGGATGAACGCATCCGTTTGAGTACGGAAGCTGAACTGACTCGGGTGATTGAGGATGTCAATCAGTATCTCGAACAAGTTGGGTGACAAGTTAAGGCAGGGCAAATTGACCAAAATCAATGGGTCTCAAGTCCTCGTCCTTGCCTTTCGGCTGGAAAGTGTCAAGTATTGTAAAATAACCAACGGGTCAACCCTTATCGTAGTTATGAATCCTAACAATATCCAAGACGCTTTACAAACTGGCTTTCGTGTATCCTTGGGGGCGAC
>NZ_JBKHHI010000366.1:0-6681 GCF_046539235.1 Coleofasciculus sp. | reverse complement strand
GTGAGGACTTTAGTCCTCTTATTTAGCGGCGCTAAAGCGCCGACTACAAGCAAGCAAGTTATCCATCTGTTAGTCGTGAGGAGTTTGGTGTTAGTAGTGAGGACTTTAGTCCTCTTATTTAGCGGCGCTAAAGCGCCGACTACAAGCAAGCCAAGCCGATCATTCCTCCTCCCGATATCGCCCCACTTTTTTAGCCGCTTGGGGTAAACATTGAGGATGAAAACTGCATCCTTTACAACGTTTGGTGTAAATCGGTTTGGGCATTTCTCCGGTTTCTAGTAACTTGGTGACGGATGCAATCGTATCCAGGGTTTCCTGTCGCAATGTATCGGAAATCTCCACGAATTGTCGCTGATGGGAATGGGCATAATAAATATAACCCTGATGAATCGATTGTCCGGTCATTTCTTCCAAACATAACGCCTGGGCGCACACCTGCAATTCATCGTTATCCCATTCCCCTTTCCGCCCCCGTTTATATTCCACGGGATAGAGTTCACCAGATTCGGATTCAATTAAATCCGATTTACCGATTAAGTGATACTGTTGAGATTTCAGCCAAATTGCCCGCACTTGCCAGACTTCTTCCCGTTGCGCTTCACCTAAAGTGTGGACGCGATCGTGTAAACTGGTGCCATCAATGGTATAGTAATTCTCAATAAATTCTCCCGCACAAAACATCCGCCAGCAACGGTGGGGACAGTAGGAATATTGGTTGAGAGAGGCGATGGGAATGTAATCGGTATTATTCATTAGTTTTACCTGTAAATGAATGGTTAGGGTTTCACGTTGAGATCCGCCTCGCATCCCGCTTAAAATCCGGTTCCCCCCTTTTGAAGGGGGGCTAGGGGGGATCTATAAAATTAGGTTCGTGGAAAATCGAGTTCATTTATCAGTGGGGAGGGCGGATTTTGTTGAGAAGTTATCGGTAAATAGTTGAATTGAGTCCCTAAACCCGCCCCGACACAATAACCAATTTATCGAGATGTTCCGGTGCCACATCTTTGTCGGGACATGGCACTGCCGTACCCTTACCTAGGTTAACCTACGTTATCATCATGAAACCAATTAACTCCCCTGAAATTGATACTGCATTTGTGCCGGAATTAAGAAAGGTTTCCTGTCACTCACCTGATAATATTGCCCCTGAATTCGCACATTCCGAATTAAACTAACCGGGGACATATTCACCACGTCATAACTGATGACGCGATGGGTAAACATCACATCTAGGGGATTCAGGGGATAAGGATATGTGAATTCTCCCTCCATCAGTTGAGGAGTAGCCAGTTGTTCTATTCTTACCTCAGCTTTACTCATCCACTTCCCCAGACGAATCCACTTGGGTAATCTTAACGGCTTTGGTGAGATGGCAAAGAATTCAAATTGACTCTCTGGGGCAATCTCTTTGGTTCTGCCAAAACTGGGGATATTTTTCTGGGTTTTCTCCATCTCAACATGATAGTTATTGTTGGCATATTTCCAGGTGTTGAGAACCGCGCTATGGTGAATGACTCGCCCTGGTGTAATATAAATTCCCTGGGCATTGAGAGGGATTAAATGTTCCTGATAGTTGGGAACTTGTTCGCCACAAAAGTAACCATAGGACTTGTCTGGGGCAACAGTTGTCCCATAAACAGAACTATCCACTAATCCTAAGGCGTAACAGAGGGCGTAATTATGGATAATCGGTTCAGTTTCATAGAGTCGCCCAATTTCACGAGTGGCATAATAGAGGCTATCATGCAACTCTAGCTGACAGCGGTAAATTAGAGCCATAATTACTTGGATTTTGCCGTGGATTTTTTGGTCTTGCTATTGGCTTTAGCAATGTATTTTTCTGAGTATGCTGATGATTCGGCATTGGCTTGAGTCAACATGGCAATAAGTTGTGTCTCATTGCTGGTGATTGATTTAACTTCTGCTAAGAGGGGTAACAATGATTCGCCGATAAAATCAGTGTGGGGAATATATTCTTGTGCCATTAACTCACTCATTCCTTGGCTGGCGGCGGCGTTAACCTCATCTTCATTTAGCGGATCAGGGGGTTGAATTTGATCTGCCTGTTTCATCAGATCATATATCTTTTGTGTCCAGCGTAAATTACTGACAATTTCTCCATCGGCAAAGATGACACCAATCAGTTCATTCCTAACTCGACCCGTGCGCGTGGTTTGCGCCCCATAGTGACGGGTTCTCAGGATATTATTGAACACATACAGGAATCCGGCTTCGGTGGGATCTTTTAAGGTGATAATACTGGGAAAAAAGACTTGGGGTAAGATATGATCTTGGCTATTAATCCGACTGGTGACTTCTCCATTCCGACTCATGGTGCCGTTTTCAAAGGGGGCATTTAGGGTAAAATTGAAGTGAGATTCATCAAAGGGTGTAATCGAAAACGCCGTATCAACGACAACTTTAGATTTCTCCGAACCTGCATCGCCAATGGCAAAACCATAGAGAATACAATCTGGGGTTGTCTTACTAAAATTAACGTTATAATCGCAGGTTTCCCAGTCGCCAATTTTGTAGTTCCGCAACAATTCGCGCCCAGTTAAACGTTCTGGGGTGGACTGTTTGCGCTTGAACATTGCCAGACGGCTAATGGTTTCCTTTTGTTCAATTCCCGCCCGCACTCGTGCCTTATTTAATTCGCCATCGGTTTGAAACAGGGGATAGGATTCGGTAACGCGAAGGGTAATAAAATGAGCATATTTGCCCATGGGTTTGGCGGGGATTTCTGGGTGAAAGAATTGGGAATCGATAGTCTTGAGAAAGGGCATGATTTTTACTCCAGATGATTGAGTGAACAAAAATTGATTAGGGAACAGATTCTGTATCTAACTCCGGAACCTCTTCCGGTTCATCTTGCTTGCGTTCCTGGCGTTCTTGGTCATCAGCGAGGCGGTAAAGGTACTCACAGGTATCCCGAATTAAGTTTAACTGAGTTCCGGCAAGACGGGCGCGATCGCATTTAAATTTCCTGGCAAAAATCACCTCGACAAAATAATCAGAAAACTCCCGTACAGCTTGACGTTCGGCTTCAAAATTTAGGGCAGGTTTCCATTTACCATCCACCAACGCTAGGGTGGGTTTCCCTTCAGCCGCACGTCGGCGGACATTCTTCATTAATGTAGCTAAACGCGCTGCTATAACATCAATTAACACCTCCTGATTGATTTGTGAATCGCTATTAGTAATTAGTGCCTTGTCAATCTTTAAAATCACATCCGCCGCCTCATCAATAGGTTTAAGAATGGCATTGGCTTTAGCTGAGGGACGCTTGGCACGATAAAATATACGGTAGAGTCGAGTCAATTCTCGCAGTTCGTTCACAGCTTCTCCTTCTGGGTCAAAATAATGGTAAAAATCGAGATAGAGTTTGATTTTGCTAACGGGAGGAGTATCCAGTTTCTCCTGTTTGCGTAACCATTTACTCAGATAGTGGAAGACATAAAGCGGATCACTGTCCAAATCTCGCGCTAATGCTGCTAATTTCCCCCAATCTGGGTTGCCATCTTTCTTGCGATTCGCTTCTAAGTGAATACAATAGGCGGCACTTAAGGCATTTAAAGGAGAAAATAAGCGCGGTGTTACTGGACGGGGTAAAATACCATCTAAGCGGTATTCACTGTCTCTGACTAAAGACCGAATCGCTTGATGTTCGCCATCCAAGATAGCCGTCTTTTCAAAATCAGCCCCACTAATAAATGGCGGAACCGGAGATTCAGACGCTACGGCTTTCACATCCAGAATTAATGGTAAAGCAAAGGTTAACCAAGCTGGCATAATCCAGGATTCAATATCTGTAGCATCCCTTCCCGGTGGTAACGCTAGGAAAAAGAAGGTTAGCGGCTGATCTTCCGGATAATTCAGTTTAAACGTGCGGTCATTTTCCGGCTGTAAATCGGGTTGAATCAACAGGGAATCCACCTGTTGATAATTCTCCGCTGTAAACCGCGCCTCCTGCTTATCCCGAATCAAATGCTTACGAATATCGGCATCAAAGCGAGTTCTAGCCATCCAGGTGTAAGCCTTGTGTAAAAATTTATTCGTTTCTGGGGTAAAAAAGTAGGCTGGATAAAGATAGAGATAGCGATACTTCCGCCCCTCAAAATCTGCCCCCGTCGCATTGGTTTGATTCATCAAAATTTGCCGCAACATGAGTTCAATTGACCAAATTGAACAAATTTGTCGCTTCGCCGCCTGAGTGTTAAATAAAATCTGGCGATTACTATAGACTTGCGGCGCAAATAACGTGGCTGACTCCATTTGTTCCGTTACTGTATAAGCCGAACTGGACATGGCACAGACATTTTCTCGCCCTCTTCCAGTTACTTTGGCGGCGCGGTAACGGTTAAGTTCAACTAAGAACGGATTTACCTCTGGTGGTGTCACCGCACCCGTTGGTAACGTCACCACTCGACTAATATAGGTTCGCAAATCCTGCCAACCATCGGGAATTGTCACAGTGGCAATTATAGGTTGAATTAAACTCGTCGCCTGACTCACCATATCTACCATTGTCTGGCGCAACTGGTTCTCATCTAACCCTTTGGTTTGTTGAATATACTGTGCGGCGATATAATACCAATCTAGGGGAACCCCTCCGGTTTTTTTCAGGGATTGAATCGCTTTTATATTAGGAATTATTGCCGCTAATCCTAAGAATTTGGCTAACTGTTGAGTTAAATCTAAATCCGGCAAACTTTGGCGCTGTGCCTTGGGTTTTGACTTGTGGACTTGGTGGACGCGATCGCGCCATTTCTGCCAAATTCCTCGACAGAGTATATCCCCAAATTCAGCTAACCGATCAATCCGATAATCGGCGTCGAATTCAACCGGGATAGTATCGGGTAAATCCCCCTGATTCTTGAACTTAACTAAACTATCACTGCGCTTTTTCGCGGAGGAGGTTTTGGTACTAGGAATAAGTCGGCACGCCGCGTCAATACTCACCTGCATTAATCCGGGTGCATCAAAGAATAGCCAATAGTAATCAGCAAACTTAAATCCCTTACCATCCCGACTAAACCCCGTAGATTTCTGCTGCAACCTCTCGGCACAAAATTGGCGAATCTTGGCAATCACCTGTGCTGAAATCTTATGGGTATCAATCGCGGGTGCATCAGCTTTGGCTAAATACACCACCCCATCGGGTAAATACAATAAGGGTGTATAATAGTCACTCGGATGAACATCCATTAAAGCATTGTTGATAATATTAGTGAGAACGCCCCGATTATCGGCAAGGGCGTGATAGCGAAACTGAAGCTGTCCATTACTCAGACTCTGAAGTTCCGTAAATAATCCATTATTGTCAATATCTCTAGGATGCTTAATCACAGAGGCGAATAAATCCGAGAGTCTGACTAAACTTGCCAGCGTTCCTCGAATTCGTCCATCTAATTTCGGCGTTAACCCGCGACATTCTAGACCTAAATCCGCATCCCATTTCACTCCAGCATTATGACTCAACCAAACAATATCATCAAGGTGAGACTCCCAGTGATCACCCAGGAATCCAGTTAAGCCAAAATCATGAATCTTTTGCGCCACATATCCCCGTCCAAAATCCGGCGCGTCTGATTTATGGGGTGGATTTTCTCGCCAGTTGCGATTTGGGAATCTACGATCTGATTGTTCTAGCCAGTCAGGATAATCAGGAAACTTATCAAAGTCATGTAAGAGATAGGCTGCGATAAATAGGCGAATTTCAGTTTCAGTGCAATTCCGTTTAACTGGATTAGTTTGTTTACTCTCGGTTTTCAGTATCCTGAGAATTCGATAGGTGGGAAACAAGCCATTCAGCAGGTGTGAGGTAAACGATTGATCCTCTTTACTCCGGTCAACATTCTTCCCTTGTACCCGTCTATCTTCAGTAAATTGACCCCCCTTAGCGGTTACCCCCACTAACTGCTGAATCATAGAGGGCAAGACATTGGTGGCAAAGGATGCTAAGATGCGATCGCGTTGATTTCCTTGTGCCTCTTGAATCGCATTTTTGAATAAGCGAATGGTTAATAATTCAGCATCGGCTGGCGTTTGATCATCTTCATTTTCTGTCGTCTCTAAGTCTAAGGGTTCTAGAGGCAGTTCATCGCCGTTATGATCAAATAAGGATAATTGTTTTCCCGTCATTCATCTGTCTCCTCAATCGAATGGTACTTGTTTTGTAGAATATAGGGCTAAAGTTGTAGGTTGGGTTGACGACAGGAAACCCAACAGAATATAGGGCTAAAGCCCTTACTACAAGCCGATGTCACGCCAGTAAGTAAGACAAGCAAGAATGTCATCTGGTTCTAAACTAGGATAGTCCTCAAGAATCTCGTCAATTGTCATACCACTGGCAAGAAAATCAAGGATGAGAGACACCCAAATGCGATGTCCGCGAATGCAAGGCTTGCCAAAGCAAATATTTGGGTCAATAGAAATTCGAGATAATAAATTTTTCTGAGTCATTGATATATCTCCCATAACTAACACAATCGTAATAATCCTCCCTTGATAGAGAACCAACCTTTCAGTGTAATCAGTGTAATTAAGGGTTCACCCCCTACCCGCATCTGGACAATAAATCTGTGAAATCAGTGTTTCAACAAATCCATCCGTCATCCTGCTGAGGTTGCCAATACCAAGTCAGCGTCTCCAGCAATAGCGCCGATTGACCAAATGCAA
>NZ_JBKHHI010000365.1:0-6694 GCF_046539235.1 Coleofasciculus sp. | reverse complement strand
CCAAGCCCCTCTTGGTTCCCAAGCCCCTCTTGGTTCCCAAGCCCCTCTTGGTTCCCAAGCCCCTCTTGGTTCCTGTAGGGGCGGGTTTTACTATCATTTCTTACCTCACCCAAATGTTACTAAACCCGCCCTTTCAGCTTAAATCGATATCCTAAGCAAAAAAGAGCCAATACAAGTAACCCCAGTAGACTAGAGGATTCAGGTACAGCTTGAACTTGGGCTTGATTGGTTTTGGCTTCAACTAAGATTAACTTCGTTAAACTATCAAACGTCTTTGAATAGGAACCATCAATCACCGCTTCAGCTAGTTCCTCTTGTCCCCCAAAGTTATTGTCTAAAGCGGTATCACTGGGATTTAATGTGAAATTCTCAGAAAACTGATAATCTAAAGCATCAGACTCTCCAAGAGTATCCAAAATACCAGATAGCCCGAATGAATCTAACAGCACCCAATTCGCTGGATTAGTACTGTCGTACAATTCCAAAGAAATCATTCCCTCAGCCGTGGCATATTCTCCAGGCAGATTATCAATTGAGGTTTCCAGGTTTAAAAACCCCATAAAATCGAAGTCAAATGTATCCCCTGCCTCGATGATAAAATCATAACCAATAATGGCGGCAAAACTTTCTGCCAAACCAACGTACCGTCTGCCATCACCTTCAGTTTGACTCCAGGAGTAATTATTGGCTTCTGTTGTACCGAACGGATTAGCTGTAAAATTGGCTTCAGCTTCGGCGTCTGCTGTCACGTTCCCATTAGTAGCGATCGCAGTAACTTGAGTATCAGTCAGTGTAGAAATGTCGGTAGGGGCGTGGCTAAAATTGTCAAGATTGACTTTTGCCTCAGACGAGGCGAAAGTGGCGGCGATCGCGGGCGAAGTAGTAATGGCTAAACCTGTTACTAAAGGAGTAACGAATGTAAATAAACCTTGAGCTAGTAGATGCTTCTGTAGCATATATGCCTCGCTAAGTAATAATGAATTAACAAAGACTTAAACGATACAACCCCCTTAAAAAGGAAGTAGTATATCCAATTTGCGTTAAACTTATTGCCATATTTAAGTAGGTTGGTGAAAATAAACTCAACTAGGTTAAAAACCCTGACAAAGGACATAAGACGTAGCTTGCTTCTGGATGAAAGCGAGTTCTCCACCGTTAACTTTTATTGTGTTCACCTACTTATAGCAATTTGCTTCAACAAGTTTGCTTGACAAAAAAAGCAAAATCAACCCAGGAAAATATCGATTTCTTTCAGTTCTACCTATTGATTAATTTTATTTTATAATAAAATACTCAATAAACCATAAAGATACTGTAAAAAACATGACATTTATTTTAAAGGCTTTGTAAACCTTTGATCCCGGCTTTATCCAGTTGAGCGATCGCTACCCTATGCCAATTTTACCCGTCCTGTGTCTGGGTAGTGAATTCCTGCATCCTTGGGCGTGGAATGCCGTTTTTTCCGGTATCGCCTTTGTTCTGTTCCCATTCATGGGTGTTTAGGCGATGAGAACCTGAGATTCTCACTTTATATATAAAGCAAAACCCTTGCTGTAAAGGCAGTTAGTGACAAAACCCAGAACTGTACATTTTGGGTCTTGACAGAGAACCGCCCTCTGATATATATGTATTTCTAGACAAAATTATACTTTGTGAATAAAGGGATAATCCTTGTGATAAATCCCTACCCATCCCCAATGCAACGATAGAGATGTCAAGCCACCAATCTCCACCCAACCCAGGTCAACGCCGCACTCTGCGTAAATCGGGCGGTGAATACCTCACTCCCTTTCAGCGCAAACGGCTGCAAAAAAATCTGCAAGAGGATTTACCGCCAAAATATCGCCAGCGCCTGCAAATCATGCTGTTAGCCGACGAGGGGAAAACCCAAGCCCAAATTTGTCAGGCGTTGAACTGTTCCCCCATCACCGCCCGACATTGGATGCTGATAGCCCGTAGCGGTGAGGCGCATAATTGGCAATCCCATCCGATTGGACGTCCTAAAGCCGTGAATGACGAGTATCTGCAACGCTTACAAGAATTAGTCAGCCAGAGTCCCCGCGATATTGGCTATTCCTTTCGCAACTGGACCGCCCAAAAGTTAAGCCAACACCTAGCTACAGAATTTGGCATAGAAGTTAGCGATCGCCATATTAATCGATTATTGAAAAAAATGGGACTCTCGACTCGCCCCAAACCCCCTCAACCCGACATTCCCACCCATCCAGAGGAGGATTCAGACAAACGGATTGTGATTAGCAACCTCCCCCCCAGCCATACCCCTGAAACCCAGGATGTCTGGCAATTCAATCCGATTAAAATGAGTTGAGGTGCAAACCCATTATGGTACAAACTCCACCCCGAATTTCCCGTCAACACCTTAGTGATTGTCTCGGACATGATTTTAGTGAATCGCAATTCACTAATTGTCTGAAACAGATTGAAATCCTTGAACCCAAACTCGGTCAATTTTGGCAATCGGATCAATCTGAAGCCGGAATTTACCTGATTATTACGGGCAAAGTTAGACTCATTGACGCCAACGGTGAACTGATTACTACGCTGAAACCTGGAGACACCTTTGGCGAAGTCACCTTTTTTCCCGATGAACCCTTTCAACCCTACTCCGCCCGGGCATCCCGTCATCTCCAATTATCCTATATTCCCCCAACCCTCCTCTTTTCCCTCGTCCAAAACCATCCTCATATTCGTGACCATCTTTATCATCGGGCAAAGGTGAAGAATTCCCAGTTTAGTTCAGGGAATAATTTAACTTTACCCCCAGTTATCCCAGAGGAGGCGAATACCCCCGAAGAATTAACAAACGCCCAGCAAACCATCAGTAAAGCCTACTTTCCCAATCCTACCCAGACAGTCGGTCATCTCTGGCAGCGGATCACGCGCCGCTATCCCTTTTATGCCCAACAAAGTGCCTCAGATTGTGGTGCCGCTTGCTTAGTTATGGTGGGTCGGTATTGGGGGAAAAAATTAAGTGTGAATCGCCTCAGAGATATCGCCAATGTTAACCGCAATGGTGCATCTCTACGGGGACTATCCGCCGCCGCTGAAAGTATTGGCTTTTCCACGCGACCTGTAAAAGCCAGTTTAGACCAACTCGCCCAACAACCCCTGCCGACAATTGTCCACTGGGACGGAAATCATTATATCGTTGTCTATGAAATTACGGCAAATCAGGTGATTGTCGCCGACCCAGCCATTGGTCAACGTTGTCTTACTCCTGAGGAATTTAACGCCAGTTGGACAAGTTATTCTCTCCTCTTACAACCCACCGCCTTATTACAGGAAACTGAGGAGGCGACGACTCCTTTCTGGCAATTCTTTGAATTAGTTAAACCCCACGGATTTGTCCTCCTGGAAGTCTTCATTGCTTCCCTACTAATCCAAATCTTCGGATTAATTACGCCCCTATTCACCCAACTCCTATTAGACCGAGTGGTTGTCCAAGGAAGCAACCTCACCTTAACCGCTGTTGGCTTAGGGATGCTAATTTTTGGTCTGTTCCGCGTCGCTATGACTGGCTTGCGGCAATACTTATTAGACCATACCGCGAATAAAGTTAACTTAGCCCTAATTGTCGGCTTTATTCGCCATACGTTCCGCCTCCCTCTTTCCTTCTTCGAGTCCCGTTATGTGGGGGATATTATGTCACGGGTGCAAGAAAACCAGAAAATCCAGCGTTTTCTCACCGGGGAAGCCCTCTCCATTTTACTCGACTTACTCACGGTCTTTGTTTATGTGGGGTTAATGTTCTGGTATAGCTGGAAAATGGCGCTATTGGCATTAGTGATTGTCCCGCCCTTTGTGCTACTTGCCCTAATTGCCACTCCATTCCTACGCCGCATTTCCAGAGAAATCTTTAATGCTTTTGCAGTGGAAAATAGTTATCTAATTGAATCCCTTACCGGGGTTCGCACCGTCAAATCCATGGCGGTAGAACAAACCGTGCGTTGGCGCTGGGAAGAACATCTGCTGCAATCGGTGAAAAAGATGTTTTCTGGGCAAATTATTAGCAACCGCCTGCAAATTTTTAGCTCAACTATAGAAACCGTGGTGACGACAGGACTACTCTGGTTTGGCGCCTGGTTAGTGATTCAAAACGAACTAACAATTGGACAATTAGTGGCATTTAATATGTTGATTGGCAACGTAATTACGCCCTTTGAACGATTAACCGTACTCTGGAATCAGTTACAGGAAGTGATTATTGCGGTTGAGCGAATTAATGATGTCATTGATACCGAACCGGAAGAAAATTTACAGGCATCAGTGCGGCAAAGTTTACCGGAGTTAAAGGGAGAAATTAAGTTTGATCAGGTGACGTTCCGGTATCACCCCGAAAGTGATATTAATGTCCTAGAAAACTTGAGTTTTACGGTAAATCCTGGTCAAACCGTCGCCCTAGTTGGACGCAGTGGTTCGGGAAAAACCACGATATCCAAGTTAATTTTAGGACTTTATCCGGCTACGGATGGCAAGGTGTTAATTGATGGGCAGGATATCACCAGTTTATCCCTCCAATCCCTGCGCCAACAAATCGGCGTTGTAGACCAAGATACCTTCTTATTTGGTAGCACGATCCGGGAGAATATTAGCATTGGTCATCCCTCAGCTACCCTAGACGAAATTATCACCGCCGCCCAACAAGCTGGGGCGGATGAGTTTATCAAAAAGCTACCCATGGGTTATGAAAATCAGATAGGAGAAGGGGGCGGAATGTTATCAGGAGGACAGAGACAACGACTCGCGATCGCGCGGGCGTTATTAGGCAATCCCCGCTTACTTATTTTAGATGAAGCCACGTCTCATTTAGATGCTGAATCTGAACGAATTATTCAGACCAATTTCAACACAATTCTCCAAGGACGAACCACGTTAATTATTGCCCACCGCCTGTCTACAGTTCGCAAAGCGGATTTAATTTTAGTGTTGGATAAAGGGGTTTTAGTCGAAAGTGGCACTCATCAGCAATTAATGGCAAAACGCGGTCATTATTATTACCTGAATCAGCAACAAATGGATCGGACAGAATAATTGTCATTTGTCATTTGTCATTTGTCATACTCGCACAAGCGAGAAGCAAGCTACGTCATTTACCAGACGCGCCATGGCACGTCTCTACATTATGAACTCCAATCATACTCCAACCCCTCTCTTGACCTCTGCGCCCCCCTCTGACTGGTCTTATGCTACAAAAGAACTGCTGGATACCTTACCCCAAGTTTGGACAAGGGGACTGTTATATTTCTTAATTTTGTTTGCCGCGATCGCACTTCCTTGGGCAATGTTAACTGAAGTCGAAGAAACGGGAAGTGCTAGAGGGCGATTAGAACCCAAAGAACCCACCGTAAAACTGGAATCCTCTGTCGGTGGTACGATTATTAACCTCGCCGTTGCTGAAGGAAACCGCGTCAAAACTGGACAAACCTTACTCACCCTCGAATCTGATATTGTGCGTTCCGAAATTGAGCAACTTCGCAGTCAATTAGACGGTCAAAAAAATCGCCTAAATCAGTTAGCTGTCCTCAAAAATCAGTTAGACATTGCCCTCCATACCCAGCAGCGGCAAAACCAATCCCAAGAACTAGAAAAACAGTCTCAAATTGAACAAGCCAGACAAAACTTTAACGCCCTGGGGAGTACCTACACCCTAGAAAAAGCCGAAAAACTGGCGCAAGTCAACCAGGCAAAACAAGCCATTTCCTCCAGTCAAGCCGCCTACAATCAAGCCCAAGTTAATTTAATCGAGGCAAAAGATAAAGTTCAACGATACCGTAAAGCCTTTGAAGCCGGAGCCATTTCCACAGACCGCTTTACTGAATCACAAAACCTGGTCAAAGTCAACACAGAACGCTTAGTTCAAGCCGAATCCGACATCTCCCAAGCCCGGTTACGGCTCAAAGAACAACAAGGCAGTTATGAACGAATTCTCCATCAAACCCAAGCCGAAATTGAGCAGGCAAAACTACGTTTACAGGAGCAACAAAAAAGCTATAATACCCTAGTTCATTCCGGCAAACTAGCGGTTCTGAGAATACAGGAACAGCTCAAGAACCTGGAAACTCAGATTACCACACTCCAAGCTGAAATCAAGCAAAGTGAAAGCCAAATTGCCGCCAAAGAAATTGAACTCCAGCAGCGAGTCTTCAAAGCACCCGAAAGCGGCACCGTCTTTGGTTTACCAGATAAAGGAGTCGGGGCGGTGGTACAACCGGGAGAATTAATTGCCGAGATTGCGCCCCAGGGTTCCACCCTAATTCTCAAAGCCCAAATGCCCACGGCTGAAAGTGGCGCATTACAGGAAGGAATGGAAGTGAAGCTCAAATTTGATGCCTATCCCTTCCAGGATTATGGTGTGGTAGAGGGCAAACTAATTCGCAAATCGCCCACCTCTAAAGTCACCGAAACCGCCCAGGGACAAGTAACCAATTTTGAGTTAGAAATTGAGCTAAATCAGACCTGTATTCCCACTAAAAGTCAATGTTTAGATTTGAAACCAGGGGATACAGCCACCGCTGAAGTAATCGTGCGGCGGCGTAAGATTATCGACTTTATTCTTGACCCATTTAAGAAGTTACAAAAAGGAGGATTAGAACTTTGATGTTCGTTCGTAGTAGGCACTTTAGTGCCATAAAACCTAAGTTCGTAGTAGGCACTTTAGTGCCATAAAACCTAA
>NZ_JBKHHI010000364.1:0-6698 GCF_046539235.1 Coleofasciculus sp. | reverse complement strand
GGGATAGAGGCGAGTATTACCAATAACGAATGACAAATGACAAATGACAAATGACAAATGACAAATGACAAATGACAAATGACAAATAACGAATGACAAATGACAAATGACAAATGACAGATAACAATGAAAAAAGTATTTTTTTTACTCGGTGAACTAAATGACGATGATATGGATTGGATGCTGGCTGTGGGACACCGAAAGGAAGTTACCGCAGGAACCATCCTAATTGAGGAAGGTAAGCCCATTGATACCCTGCTGATTCTGCTAGAGGGAACGTTATCGGTATCAGTTTCAGCCTTGCAAGGCAAGACAATCGCTCGATTAACCAGTGGTGCGGTTGTCGGGGAAATGTCTTTTGCAGATACTCGTCCTCCCTCGGCTACGGTTCAGGCGGTGGAAACCTCTCTGATTTTATCCATTCCGCGTCATCATCTCCTGGAAAAACTGCAAAAAGACGAAGGATTTGCCTCACGCTTCTATCGTGCGATCGCGATTTTTCTGTCTACTCGATTACGGGGTACGGTGCGATATCTGGGTTATGCCAAAACAGATTGGCTGAAGGACGAGAATGAGACTGAAGAGTTATCCCAACAAGTCGTTGATAATGTACCCCTTGCCCAAGCCCGATTCGATTGGCTACTGAGGCGTTTACGAAATAATGACCATGCGGTGCTTCCAGATTGATGGGGACTCTAGGTG
Organism: Coleofasciculus sp.; assembly: GCF_046539235.1. Classification (GTDB taxonomy): domain Bacteria; phylum Cyanobacteriota; class Cyanobacteriia; order Cyanobacteriales; family Coleofasciculaceae; genus Coleofasciculus. Next base: position 5,996 of record NZ_JBKHHI010000364.1, on the reverse strand, counting down.
CGGAGGGGTTCTAGGTGTAGGGGAGCGGGGGAGAGATTGTCACACCCATGTATTATCGAATACATCTTTGCGATAAACCCCTCCCGATTTAAAGTTTAGCCTTTATTTCTGTTGGTTGGAATTCTCTGGCGTATCAACCTTGGGTACAATGTCAGGACGATCTTTATTTTCCCAACCGACTGGACGCTTGGAGTTATACCAGGCGATAGAGCCAAGGACAACCGCGGCGATAAAGCCGATCACATACACCAATGTAAACGAGAATGGAAATTTAGAAGCTTGAGCCGCTCCTGCTTCCATCAATAAATTCAAATACATAGATTCACTCCTTATCCTATTTTGGCTATCCTATCAAAACTTTCAGGAGTATCTATCACCCCTGAGACCGAATTGCGGTGACAAAGATGTTGGGGAAGCTGTGTAGAGACGTAGCATGCTACGTCTGGGGAGATGGGGGCGGGTTTTGAACCAACGTTATCGTCAATAATGAAACGAAAGTCCCTAAACTCGCCCCTACAAATCAGGTTCCCCGAAGGTGGTTATGGGTCAAAACTTTACTCCTCAGACGCAGGAGGAGCAGTAACTGGTGCAGGTGCAGGTGCTGGCGCAGCCGGAGCGGGTTCAGGTGCCGCTTTGCGCGAGGCTGGAGGCGCTGGGGGCGGTGCTACAGGCGCTGGGGCTGGTGCTGGGGCTGGCGGAGCCGAAACCGCTGCAGGTTGAGCTGGGGCTGGGGCTGGTGGAGCGGGTTTGGGTGCAGGTGCAGGTGCTGACCGTCTGGGTGGTGGGTTGCTGGGCGCTGTGTTGCGAACCGGGGCTTGGCGACGGGAGGAACGGGCGGGTGCAGGTTGGTTCCTAGTGTTACTGCGACTACTTCCACCACTGCTTCTGCTGCTGCTTGAACGACGTGGGGAATAACTACGACTGGTGGAACGAGAGGTTGAGCGTCTGGTGGTCGAAGCGCGGCGGCTTGTCCGTCTTCTGCTAGAGTGAGTCTGGTTTGTCTTCTTGGTATAGGTTTTTTTCGGCTCGATTGGCTTGGCTTCAATCGTCCCTTCTCGACCATCGAGTTTATCCGGTCGATCCGGAAAGTCTTCCGCCCTCATATTTTCGACGGCTTCTTCCATGAACTCATGCCAAGTAATGGCGGCGGTACTACTTGCTCCCCAAGTGGGTTGATTATCATCATTACCCAGCCAAACGCCAGTCACCAGTTGGGGAATGTACCCGATGAACCAGAGGTCACGGGCTTCGTCTGAAGTACCTGTTTTGCCCGCTACGGCGCGATCGCGTAACTGAGCGTTCCCCCCTGTTCCGGAGGTTACCACATTGCGGAGCATCCAGGTCATAATGGCGGCGGTGTCTTCGTCAATGGCTCGCTCACGTTGAATCTGTTCTCGATAAATCACCTTACCCTGTCGATCCAGAATACGGCGAATTCCATGGGGTTGGACATGTACGCCTTGAGTGGCTAAAGTACCATAAGCACTGGTCAACTCCAGTAAATTCACTTCTGAGGCGCCCAATGCCAAGGAATAGGTTTTGTTGAGGGTCGATTTAATCCCCATTTTCTCGGCAATTTCCACTACCGGGTCCCAACCCACCTTGATTAAGGTTTTCACTGCCACAATGTTAACCGAATGGGTGAGAGCATCCCGAATCGAAGTCCAACCGCGAAACTTTTCACTATAGTTCTTGGGTTCATAACCATCGACAACAAAAGGGGCATCCTCATAACTTTGATAGGGAGAGAAACCCGCTGCGATCGCGGTTGTGTAAACAAATGTTTTAAATGTCGAACCCGGTTGACGTTGTGCCTGCGTCACCCGATTAAATTGCTGATCAAAGAACTCTTTACCCCCAACCATGGCTTTGATTTGACCATTACGCGGATCAATTGCCACTAATGCGGCTTGTTCAAAACGTTGGTATTTGCCATAGGTTTCGATCGTCTCTGCCACCGCCGCTTCTGCTGCCATTTGCCACTGAGGATTGAGAGTTGTTTCCACAATCAATCCCTTTTTACCCAAAACATCGGCGGGAACATATTTCGGCAGTTCTTGTTGAATATATTCAGTAAAATAAGACGCCTGTCGGTCTAAACGCTTCGGGTTGCTGCGCTTTGTCCTTAATGGAGTCGCGATCGCGGCGTCTGCTTCCCCCTCCATAATATACCCATTTTTCTGCATCCGGCGCAGCACCACATTCCGCCGCTCTTGGGCGATTCGTTTATTAATAAAGGGAGAATACTGGCTCGGTGCGGGTGGCAAAGCTGCCAAGGTTGCCATTTCCGCTAAGGTCAATTCTGTGACGGGTTTACTAAAATACACCCAAGCCGCATCCGCGACGCCATACGCCCCAGACCCCAAATACACCAGATTCAAATAGCGCTCCAAGATTTGATCTTTCTCCAAATCCTGCTCAATTTTTTGCGCCATCCGCATTTCTTTGAGCTTGCGCCCTAGGGTTTGTTGCTGATCGAAATAGACAATCCGCGCCAACTGCTGGGTAATTGTACTGCCACCTTCCACCACATCTCTGGCTAACAGATTCGAGAACGCCGCCCGGACAATCCCTTGGTAATCCAATCCGCTATGGTTTTCAAAGCGTTGGTCTTCTATGGAAATAAAAGCTTGTTTCAGCCTGTCCGGAATTTCCCATATTTTCAGATTGTCGTGGGTAGCCGGTCCAATTTGCTGGAGGATTGTACCATCAGCCGCTTTTACGGTAATTGTTTCATCCCGGATATAGGTCAGCACATCATCGGTGGACTCCGGTAAACTTTCTTCTAGGGCTTGCCAGCTTAAACCGAAGGCAATCGCACCGCCACTGATCCCCACCATTCCTATCCCCACCCAAAACTTACGCCGACGATAGATCGGAGGGGGTCCGACGAATGACTTAACCAGGGTACTCGGGATTCCCTTGATCCCGTTCATCGTCACCGTTACACCCCGTCGGCATTGTGTTAACAGACCTAACCGTGATGACGGTTTAGGCTGGGAGTCCGGTTGAATCAGATCCTCTGAGGCAGCCTGGGTTTCTTGTTCCGTTACCGCCTCCGAATTCAACTGACTTGATGGATCTTCGTGCTTTGGGATAGAATTTGACACTTGAACTCCTCAATTAAACCACAAGCCGCCATGACCTTTTGCTTATTTTAGGGCTTGGGATCAAAATTTGCCGGATGGATGAAGCCAAGCTTCCTTCTCAGTAAAATCCCGATGCGTAAGACTTGGCAATCTAGCGTCATCCTAGCATCGGTTTCGTTGGCGTTGAGGTGTCTCTGGGGTTCAATCGATTTTGTCTGCCAATGATTATCATTTTTTCTTTTTAAACGGTTTAAGTCACTCCAGCGCTCAAATTGTATCTCAACTATTGAAAAAATCCCACCGTACTCAGGGATACTGGGATTGGGGCAAGTTCAGACACCATGAAGCGATCGCCAGCACCTGAACCCGTTCCAGCCGGGATAGCTCAACCTACGGCTTGGCTGGATGTTCAACCCATCGAGAATCAACCTGATGTTGGGCTAATTGACTTAGATGTAGGAGAGCAAGCAGCGATTCGTTTCGGGCTTCGCCGGTTTTGATTGAAACGTTGCGCTGGCGATATCAGGCAACTGAGTAGAAAACAAAGATTGATGGGCAAAATAATCAGCGATCGCACCTTTATTTTTACTCATTTCTACGATAGAGGCTTGACTTTGGCTAAGTTTTTAGGTATTATTTCATCATGGGAAAATATGCCCGCCTATAGACCCTTTCCTGATCACTTCAAAAACACAGATTACACCGATTGAATGGCACTAAAAAGAAGACTCAAAGCGTGAAGTACACAGATTGACACAGAGGACTGAATAATTTCCCGACAATTCTTACATCTTCTGCCAATTGAGGACTAACACCTCAGTGAAATCAGTGGGACTAACCTCTCACTTCCCACCGCTACCGTTTCTATAAATCAGCGAAATCAGTGTTACGCGATCGCCAGGGCTAGGTTAGAATTGTTATAACCTAAGCGGGATGTGAGGGTACTGGAGGAGGTTCTGTGCAAATTACCATTAATTTACCCGACGAAATTGCCAGCACGATTCAGGAAAAGTGGGATAACTTCCCTCGAAAAGTTGTGGAGTGTTTAGCCATTGAAGCCTATCGTCAGGGAGTGATTACTTCGGCGCAGGTGGGAAGATTGCTCAACCTCTCTTCGCGCTATGAGGTGGATGGTTTTCTCAAGCAAGCTGGAGCCTATTTACACTATGATGAAGCGGATTTTGATCAGGATTTGATAACCATGGAAAAAATAATGACTCAGGGGAATCCAGAACTTTAATGGCAGTTGTTTCGGATACTTCAAACACCTCTGTGAAATCAGTGGATGCTCACCTCTCACCCGCTAACAAAGGGCGCAGTATGACCAAGGGCGCACGTCGGTGCGCCCCTACGGTTTCTTTCCTTCTGTATGTAAGATGTAATGCTCATCTATTTGGCTTCGGGGTGCTACGGGACTACAAGATTGGCGATTCCACTTGCTCTTCGGTGGATTCATGGAAGCCATTTTTCTCGGATTCTTGGGTAAATTCTTGAAATAACTCAAAAAATTTATTGAGCGCCGTTCTTTCATCTTCCGAATAAAAGAGGATTATATTATCCCAAGATGCTTGATTGCCTCAGCGCACTGTTGGCATTGAAATATCAGGAAGCTATTTGCAATTTGGGTGATTTGTTGACGAAGTTCTTCTTTAGGCAAGTCTGTGTCAGCAAAATTGGTTACTACTGTAGTAGTTTAAGCGATTTGGGCTTAAATTTTTTCGTACCTTGGGTGATTTCACTCTTTCTCGTTAACCCAACCCTAACGCGATCGCACTTCTATTTTTACTCTTTTATACGATAGAGGCTTGACTTAGGCTAATTTTTTAGGTACTATTTCATCATGGGAAAATGTGTCTGCCTGTAGACTCTGTACTTATCACTTCAAAAACACAGATTACACCGATTGAGTGACACTAAAGAGAAGACACAAAGCGTGAAGGACACAGCATGACACAGAGGACTTAATAATTTCCCGACAATTCTTACATCTTCTGCCAATTGAGGACTAACGCTTCTGTGAAATCAGTGTGACTAACCTCTCACTTCCAACCGCTACCGTTTATCTAAATCAGTGAAATCAGTGTTACGCGATCGCACTTCTTTTTTTACCTATTTATACGATAGAGGCTTGACAAGAGGCTCATTTTTTAGGTAATATTTCATCATGGAAAAATGTGCCAGCCTATAGACCATTTCCTCATCACTTCAAATTCTGTTTATGTCAACGTCTCACTCGGATAAAAAAAAGTCAGTTAAACCTAGGCAACAATCCGATCCTCAATTGCAAGCGATCGCTTACAGCTTAGATAGTCTCGTTCCAGGATTTTATCTTTGGCTAGGTGATCTGAAAATTAGGTTAGGTGGGAGTGAACCGGAAGAAACCTATCCTGGAATTATTCATAGTTGGTGGGGTATGGCACTGGTTCTACCGGGGTATCGGATCTATAGTACCTATCAAGGTAGCTATGACCCTTGATCAGCATGATCTGGATGGCATTGCCAAAATCACGGTTAAAATTCTGCCAACTCCTGAATTTGAAGCGCTTTTAATTGCTGCCGGATATAGTAAGATGGGTACGGCTCCAGCTAAAGGAAATCGGATTAAAGTTTGGTGGGTTCATACAAGTTTCAGGCGAATAGAAGCAATTTATAGTCCAGATGGCGCAGTTGCTATTACGGCTTATCATGTCACTTGATCGGCGATCGCACTCTCTCCCATCAATCCAACCCTAACGCGATTGCCTTCGGCACAAGCTCTCGCTTATCGCGCTCTGTTTATCCTCAATTCGACCCACAGGCGATCGCACCTTTATTTTTACTCATTTCTACGATAGAGGGTTGACTTTGGCTAATTTTTTAGGTATTATTTCATCGTGGGAAAATATGCCCGCCTATAGACCCTTTCCT
>NZ_JBKHHI010000363.1:0-6795 GCF_046539235.1 Coleofasciculus sp. | reverse complement strand
GTAGGGAATCACCGTCCTTGTAGGGCGGTGAGGATGTCACGAATCCAGCTTCTCCCCGCTGAGGATAAACATAGGATTAACAGCCGCAAAGATTTGATGAGTACCTCGGGTTTCCAAGCGATTGATTGAGGATTGCACAACCTCGATATTACGAGCTTGTAACTCAGCCAATCCTTCGGAGAGGGTATAAAGACTCTCTAAATTACTAGCTGTGGCAACAATCCGACCTTGGGGTTCTAAGTAATGCCAGACTGCCTTAAGAATGTCTTTAATCGGGCGTCCTCCCTCAATACAGGCTCTATGGGGTTTTCCTGGTAGATCTTGGAGACATTCAGGTGCAGATCCTTCGATAACGTCAACATTCTCAACACCGAAGCGGGAGCAGTTCCGTCGAATCAGGTTTGCCACCTCTTCATCCCGTTCTACCGCCACGATTTTACCGTGAGGAGAAAGTAATCCAGTTTCTACGGCAATCGTACCTGTTCCTGCACCGATATCCCAGAGCAAGGAATGGGATTCTAAGCGCAATGCGGAAATAATTAGTAACCTTACTTCTCGCTTACTCAGCGGAATACCAGGCAAGCGCTCGAATAAATCATCGGGAATACCAGGAGTGGTATAGTTCCACAGGGGAGAAGACATTCTGTTCGTCCTTGGTCATTAGTCCTTACTGTATAACAACGTTGACGCTGTTTAAGCTAGGGTCACTACACCCAGTAATATAGCCGCCAAAATGCTGAACCTGTCGCAGATAGTCCACCGTAGCTGACGCGATCGCAAATCCTGGCATTAAAACGGGAATCCCTGGAGGATAGGGACAAATCCATTCAGCACTAATGTGACCTACGCTTTGGTCTAGAGGTAACCGTTCTTTCGGGGCAAAAAAGGCATCGCGAGGAGACATTGACGGTTCCAGGATTAACCCTGATGTCATTCCCAGTTGGTATAAATTTTGCCTAAAGGAAGTATCAGGACGAGAATAGCGCTGTTGTAAGTCGGTAAAGGCTTGGACTAATTGCTGAATATCTTCCGCCGCGTTCCCTAAACTCAGGATAAACGTCAGATGTTGGAATGTTGGCAACTCGGCAATTACACCCAACTGATCACAAAAAATTTCATCGGCTTCAAACCCCGTTATTCCTAACCCACTCACTCTCACCGTCAACCGGGTCGGATCTAGGGTAAAACAGCCCGGAGTCTTTGTGGCATCTAACACCGATAATCCCGGAATTTGCTGAATCTGTTCCCTCGCCGCCTCAGCCAGTCCTAGAGTGCGGCTAATCAGCCTTTCCCCATACAACATCATTTGTTGTCGTGCGGCGTCTAGAGAGGCTAAGAGGATGGCGCTGGGACTGGTAGACTGGACAAACTGTAAAGCTTGACTCAATCGTTCCGGATCAAGGCGATGACCTTTAATGTGCAGCATTGAGGCTTGGGTCATCGCCGTCAAAACCTTATGGCTGGACTGTATGGTTAAATCAGCCCCGGCTGACATTGCACTTGGCGGCAAATCCGGGTGAAAGGTCAGGTGCGCCCCGTGTGCTTCATCAACCAGCAAAGGAATATTGTCGTCATGTACCCGTTGTGCGATCGCGTGGACATCCCCGCACACGCCATGATAGGTCGGATACAGTAGCATCACCGCCTTAGCATCCGGATGTTCCTTGAGGGCTTGGCTAACGGCGTCTGGCGTAATACTGTGTGCCAAATCACCCCAAGGATCGGACTCTGGGGTAATAAAAATCGGACTCGCACCGGAAAGAACCAAACCTGCGATCGCGGATTGATGACTATTCCGAGGCAAAATCAGCTTATCTCCTGTACCGCAAGTGGCTAAAATTGCCGCGATTACGCCACAGGTTGAGCCATTTACCAGAAACCAGGTTTTATCGGCACCAAACGCCTCCGCTGCTAACGCTTGCGCCTCTTTAATCCCTCCTGAAGGGGCAAATAAGTTATCAAAATCTGGTAATTCGGGAAGATCATGCTCAAAGACTGATTTTCCCCATAGATTCGCCAGTCTGTCAGATATACCCTTTCCCCGCTTGTGACCTGGGGCGTAGAACGGTGCGTGGGGGACTCCAGCACAGGCTTGTAAAGCATCGAGTATGGGGATAGTCCTTTGTCCTTTGTCCTTCGTCATTGGTTATTCGTCATTGGTTATTCGTCATTTGTCATTTGTCATTCGTCAGTTGTACTATAAAGTATTTGGGTAAAAAATTAGTTAGGTACACAAGGAAGTTCTATGTCGCGATATCGAGGTCCGCGCCTGCGGGTTGTCCGTCGTCTAGGCGATCTGCCCGGTTTGACTCGCAAATCCCCCCGTCGTTCATACCCACCCGGTCAACATGGTCAAGCTCGCCGGAAGCGGTCAGAATATGCGATTCGATTGGAAGAAAAACAGAAACTCCGCTACAACTACGGAGTCACGGAAAAGCAATTGCTTCGCTATGTTCGCAAAGCACGTCGAGCAACGGGTTCCACGGGTCAAGCCTTGCTAGAACTGCTAGAAATGCGACTGGATAATACCGTGTTTCGCTTAGGTATGGCAGGTACTATACCGGGTGCGCGTCAACTTGTGAATCATGGTCATGTGATGGTCAATGGTAGGGAAGTGAATATCGCTAGCTATCAATGCCGTCCCGGTGATGTGATTATGGTTAAAGATAATCAGCGCTCTCGGGGTTTGGTGGAAAAAAATCTGGAATACCCCGGATTGGCAAATCTACCCAGCCATTTAGAGTTTGATAAGAAAACATTCACCGGTAAGGTCAATGGCGTGATTGAGCGTGAGTGGGTCGCCCTGCAAATCAATGAACTGCTAGTGGTTGAGTTCTATTCACGGAAAGCGTAGATTGGTTGCTCGTTCATGGTTGATGGTTCATAGTTCATGGTTGATGGTTCATAGCAATCAGCAATCAACGATGAACTATCAGCAATCCCACTAACCCCCAATTTGTGACATGGTGCGAGTGTAGTAACCATCAGTACCAGACTCTCGCTGTTTAAAGTTGATGTCTGGTTTAATCGCTAGTAACTGCTGCACTCGCGCTCTTAATTGGGCGAGATCAACACCGCTACGGAGAGTGCTTTTTAAGTCAATCTGACCCGTTTCATTGAGTAAACAGGGACGCAACCAGCCATCGGCAGAGAGGCGCATCCGGTTACAGCGATCGCAAAAACATTCGGACATTTGACTGATAAAGCCGAGAGTCCCCAAAGCATTAGGAATTTGGAATACATCAGCCGGTCCATTCCCGCGCACATTCGACTCAACTAAGCCCCAGCGATCGCGGATTTGCTGGCGGAGTTCCTCAGAAGGAATCCAGGCGCGATCGTTAAATAATTCAGGATTGCCAATTGGCATAAACTCAATAAAGCGAATGTGCCAATGGCGATCCAGGGTAAGGGCGGCTAAATCCAGGACTTCTGAGTCATTCACCCCTGGAATAACGACGATATTCAATTTGAGGGGATCAAACCCCACCCGATGTGCCGCCTGAATTCCGTCCCAAGTTTGCCGCCAGCGCGATCGCCCCCGATTCCCGATAATTTTGTCAAAGGTGTCAGGATTGAGAGAGTCCAAGCTAATATTAATCCGCCGTAATCCCGCATCATACAAGTCTTGTGCCATACCTGCGAGTAAAAAGGCATTCGTTGTCATCGCTAAATCTTCGGTTTGATCCAGTGCGGCAATTTCTCTGACCAACTCTACCACCCCTGGACGCAGTAGCGGTTCTCCACCCGTCAGGCGAAACTTTCTAAACCCCACCGGGATAAAAACTTCTTTCAATAGCGTCAGCAGTTCCTCGTGGGTGAGGAGTTCCTGTTGCAGGATATAGTCAAGTTCTGACCCTTCCGGCATACAGTAGTGACAGCGGAAGTTGCAGCGGTCAATTAGGCTAATCCGGAGATAATCGACAGTGTTCATTATATTTTCTAGTTATCGTACAAGACTCCAAAGGCGAAAACTGCCAATATAATTCCCTATCCCCCATCTCTATGCAGCTATTGTTCTATGATAAGAATCTTTAACTCATCGGACGTTAGGGATTATGTATTGAATGCATCGATCAGAGCAAAAACTAAATTGGCACAATCCTGGCACACATGTCCCGTCAGTGTATGTAACTATTAACATGTGAACGTTGAGGCGCATCACTCATGATGTTAGGCAAGCTACTGGATGGTCGTTACCAAGTCAACCAAGTCCTCGGTGCAGGAGGATTTGGTCGCACCTACCTGGCACAAGATACCCGTCGTCCCGGTAACCCGATTTGTGTGGTCAAACACCTTCAGCCCGCAAATCGTGACCCCAATTTCTTAGAAACTGCCCGACGTCTATTCAACAGCGAAGCGGAAACCCTGGAGGTGCTAGGAAATCATGAGCAGATCCCGCGCCTGCTTGCCTACTTTGAAGAAGACCAAGAATTTTATCTGGTTCAGGAATATATTGAAGGGCATCCCCTCAGCCAAGAGTTGATACCGGGACAACCGTGGGATCAGACGCGAGTTATTGCCCTGCTGCAAGAACTTTTAGAGGTTTTAGAGTTTGTACATAACCGTGGCGTGATTCACCGGGATATTAAGCCAGATAACCTGATTCGACGGAATTTAGATAAGAAGTTAGTCTTATTAGACTTTGGGGCGGTTAAGCAAATCCGGACTCAACTGGCAAATCCACAAGGACAGATGAGCAATACCGTTGCTGTGGGAACTCCGGGGTATATGTCCAGTGAACAGGCTTTGGGTCAACCGCGTCCCACTAGCGATATTTACGCTGTAGGAATTATTGCTATCCAGGCAATCACAGGTCGTATGCCTGCTGAATTGCAGGAAGATTTAAATACGGGCGAACTGATCTGGCAGCATCTTGCACCCGTAAGTCCAGGGCTAAAACATATTTTGACCCGGATGGTGCGCTATCATTTCAAAGACCGCTACCAGTCAGCCACAGAAGCGTTACAAGCCGTGCGATCGCTCATCGCTGCTGCTTCGGGTCAGTCTGTTCCGCCGTCTCAACCAACGCCACAACCCACGCCCCTATCGGAACAAGGAACTCTAGCTGTTTCCCCAGGCGCACCCCCTCGACAACCTCCCCCTCCTCCCCCTCCTCCCCCTCCTGAACCCGAACCTGCATCTGAACCGAATCGCGCCCCGTTAATCATTGGTGTGGGTTTAGTCGTGGCTATGGCAGCCGCAGGCATGGCCTATGGCATTCGTCAGGGGATGTCCGGTCAAGGAATGGTACGAGGCAATTGCACGGTGACGGCTCAAGCCTTGAACGTGCGCTCAAACCCCAATGCAGAGGTTGTTGGCAAGGTTACTAAAGGTACAAACTTATCCCTAACTGGCACAAGGCAAGGGGATTGGGTGGAAATTCGTTCACCGCAAGCTGGATGGGTTTTTGGGCAGTATATCGATTGTGCCTCTGTGGATACTATTGCTGAACAACCTGCTAGCCCTACCCCAGAAGAAACTCAACCGAGTCCGACTCCAGTTGAGGCAAAACCCAGTCCCAGCCCAGAACCAACCCCAACGCCGGAAAAATCCCCTGATCAGCCCAAAGATAATGGGGCAGAGGTATTGACAGAAGCGGCCCAAGAGTATCAAAAAGGTAACTTAGATAAAGCGATCGCGGCGGCTCAATCGGTTCTCCCCAGTAGTCCAGCGTTTGAGGATGCTCAAAATAAAATCGAGACCTGGCAAAAGGAATGGGGGGAAGCGAAAGCCAAATTCGATAAGATTCAACAAGCTTACAATGAAGGTCGCTATGTTGATGTGATTATTTATGCCGCAGACAGCGATTTTCCGGAACAACGCTATTGGCGAGAAAAGTTAAATGATTTAGTTCGCCAAGCCACCCGGCGTAAAAATCAAGGGGATACAAATCAGGAAAATCCGCCGTCATCAGAACAGTCAAATCCCCAAAATCCTAAACCGGAAACAGAAGAACCTGCTCAACCCTCACCTAAACCCACAGGGGACAATTCAGTGCCAATTTGTGAACCGGAAGCCGAAGAAGACTGTTGATAAATGATCCAATAACCCACATTTGTAGTGGCGTGACCCAACTAAAATGGTGCAATAGATTGGCTTCGTAGTGAGGGCTTCAGCCCTCTTCAGCTAGGCGTTAGAGCACTCTTTGTACTCACTACAAACAAAGCCCTATTTTAGCTGGGTCATACCAGTAGGGTGCGTTAGCGAAGGCGTAACGCACCGTTTTTCACAGATTTGGTGGGTTACGGCGGATATCGAATTATAAGGATTAGTTTTGTTAATTTAATCCCGCCTAACCCACCCTACAAGTTTATATTTTTCATTAATTACCAAGGATTCCCTACCAGGGTAAACGCACTCCAATAATAAGGATGAGTTAGATTAATATTTCCTTGGTTCCGCAATTCCTCTGGCAAGTCAACTTTCGCGGCTGGCGTGACTAATTCATCTCCTTCTAATTCCACCTCTCCCCGCATCATTGCCAATTGTGCCTGTCGCAAGGCTTCAGCTTTAATCGGGGCTTGTTTTAACTGTTGATAAAATGTGGTCATCAGTCCTAACGTCCCGGTATCACTGACATACCAGAGACTACCTAACGCTGATTTGACCCCAGCTTGTACCGCTAATCCAGTAAATCCTAATTCTGCTTCCTCATCCCCTAACGCTGAACGACAGGCACTTAATACCATCAGTTCGACTGGGGGATTATCTAATTGCAACTCTCGTAACTTGTCTAGGGTTAAGCGGGTATTCCAAAACTGAATATAGGAGTTACTGGCTTTTCCCGGTTTAAAT
>NZ_JBKHHI010000362.1:0-6853 GCF_046539235.1 Coleofasciculus sp. | reverse complement strand
ACCCGCCCTCCCCACCGATAACGGAACAACAAAACCCGCCCTCCCCACCGATAACGGACGAATGACGAATTGATAAACTTTAGCTTAAGTCTTGACTCAACTCTCTCTATCCTAACGGGGACTGAGTTTGGGCGCTGAATCCACACAACCTCTTACCCTCCTGCCTCCTGCCTCCTGCCTTCTACCGTAATAACCGAACCGCACCAGAATTAGCACTCACGTAACAAGAGTGCTAAATTTGCTAATGGAGTAACGAGCAAGTATTGGGAACCCTATGGCAAAAATCGTTTCGTTTAACGAAGAATCACGGCGAGCCTTAGAACGGGGAGTCAATGCTCTGGCAGATGCCGTCCGGATTACCCTTGGACCCAAAGGGCGGAATGTGCTGCTAGAGAAGTCCTTTGGCGCTCCCCAGATTGTTAATGATGGTATCACCGTCGCCCAAGAAATTGAACTAGAAGACCCCTTAGAAAATACAGGGGCGCGACTGATTCGAGAAGTCGCATCCAAGACCAAAGAAATTGCTGGAGACGGTACCACAACCGCTACCGTTCTGGCACAGGAGATGATTCGGGAAGGACTTAAAAACGTTGCGGCTGGCGCTAATCCAGTGGCTGTACGTCGAGGGATTGAGAAAACCATTCATCATCTGGTTAAAGAAATTCAGTCCATGGCTCAACCCGTCGTTGGCGATGCGATCGCACAAGTCGCCACTGTCTCAGCCGGAAACGACGAGGAAGTCGGGCAAATGATTGCCCTGGCGATGGACAAGGTAACCAAGGATGGAGTAATTACCGTAGAAGAGTCAAAATCGCTCTCCACTGAACTTGAAGTCGTGGAAGGGATGCAAATTGACCGGGGTTATCTCTCCCCCTACTTTGTCAGCGATCAGGAACGGATGACCGTGGAATTTGAAGATTCCTATATCCTGATTACTGATAAAAAAATTAATAACATCCAAGAATTAGTTTCCATCCTGGAAAAAGTTGCCCGTGCCAGCAAACCCCTACTGATTATTGCTGAAGATGTAGAAGGGGAAGCCTTAGCCACCTTGGTGGTAAACAAAGCACGGGGAGTTCTCAACGTCGCCGCCGTCAAAGCGCCAGGATTTGGCGATCGCCGCAAGCAGATGCTGCAAGATATTGCGGTTCTGACTGGGGGTCAGCTAATTTCCGAAGAAATCGGTCTCAGCTTAGATAGCGCTTCTACTGAGATGATGGGAACGGCGCGGAAAATCACCATTGACAAAGACTCAACCACTATTGTCGCCAGTGGTGAAACCAAGCCAGAAGTGGAGAAGCGCATTGCTCAAATCCGCAAACAGCTTGAGGAAACCGATTCGGACTACGATAAAGAGAAACTGCAAGAGCGGATTGCTAAACTTGCCGGTGGTGTAGCGGTAATTAAAGTTGGTGCCGCCACAGAAACGGAACTCAAAGATCGCAAACTGCGGATTGAAGATGCCCTGAATGCCACCAAAGCCGCGATCGATGAAGGGATTGTTCCTGGCGGTTCAACCACGCTGATTCGCCTAATTTCCAAAGTTGATGGCATCAAAGCTAACCTGGATGCTGAAGAGAAAATCGGTGCGGATATTGTCGCCAAAACCTTAGAAGCCCCCCTGCGTCAGATGGCAGATAATGCTGGGGTTGAAGGTGCAGTGATTGTCGAGAAAGTACGAGAGAGCCAAGGCAATATCGGTTACAATGCCGCGACAGGCAAGCTGGAAGACTTAATTGCTGCTGGTATTCTCGATCCCGCTAAGGTTGTGCGTTCAGCACTTCAGAATGCCGGTTCCATTGCCGGTATGGTTTTAACCACCGAAGCCCTGGTTGTCGAAAAACCTGAGCCGAAATCCGCTGCGCCTGATATGGGCGGCATGGGCGGCATGGGCGGCATGGGCGGCATGGGCGGCATGGGTGGCATGGGTGGCATGGGCATGATGTAGTCCTCACCCATCTGCTATAGTTCATGACCGAAGCAGCTTGTCTAGTTGGACAGGCTGCTTTTTTGGATACAAGGCAGAAGGGTGAACAATCGGGTTCCTCATTTTGAGCAAGAGTGGTGTAGAGGAAACCTGGTGTAAAGTTTTTTTTCAATCGTCCGTCTGGTTCGTAGAAGGCACTCAGGTTTCCAGAGTAACCAATGAAACGGTTATTGATCGAGGTGACGTATGTTCAAGCAACTGCCTTTCAAACGACTAGGACTAACCTTATTAATGGCGTCCAGTGTCAGTTTTGCCATTAACTTGAGTTATTCACCACCATCATTGGCAGAATTGTTCACGCTTCGGGATGGCACTCGATGCCAAGGAAACTTGCAAGGATCGAATGGTAGAGGGTTGTGCGTTTATGAGAGAGACCCCCAAGGTAACCCTTACAACTATTATGAAGGAGAAATTCGCAATGGTCTGCCATCAGGTCGAGGAATCTTCGTATATAACAATAATGACCGCTATGAAGGAGAATTTAACAACGGTATTCCCCACGGTAAAGGAACATTTATCTTTGAGAATGGCGATCGCTATATCGGAGACTTCAAGGAAGGTGTACCAAACGGAATGGGAACATTCCTCTATGATAACGGGGATCACTATTCAGGAGGAATTCTTAATGGTCAGTTCCACGGTTTTGGCACATTTATTTTTACTAACAACAGGTACGAAGCTGATGACGATGATCGGTACGATGGACAGTTTATTTTAGGTCAAGCTAAGGGCAACGGTACAATAAGATACGCTGATGGCATCATTTGTCGAGGCAACTTCTACAATAGTACTTTTACGGGACGCGGTACTTGCACCTATCCCCAAGGCTCCTCCTATCGTAGTTATACAGGAGAAATACATGATGGTATGCCTGGAGGTGTTGGTGTTCTGACTTATGCGAATGGTGAGGTGTACAGAGGAAATTGGCGCGATCGCTCTCGGTAAGAGTTAGGTTTGGTTCTGGTGTAGGGGCGGTCTTATCCAAGCAGTATTGGCGTTAATTCTATGTCTAAAATTGAAGCATCCACTCTTGAAGAAGCCAGAACCAATTGGTGTATCTACGCTCAACGGATAATAGAAAACTATCATCGCGATGCGATTAATCCAAATAATGTCGTCAATACTATCTATACCCGTTTGGACAAGTTTCTGGAAAGTAAGCCAACGGTGGAAAATGGCAAAATCTACACCAGCACGTATTTTCCTTCAGTGAATGAGGTTAACGCTGATTACGAACAGATTTGGTGCAAAGTCAATACAGCTCATCCCATTGATGCTGCTAATTTAGGGTTTCGCTCTCTAGGGGAACATCAATCTAACTCAAAAATGAACGAACTGGCGTTAAACTGGGCATACAATTATGTTGATGATATTATCAAAAATGCCTATCAAGCTGCCGATATCACTATAGATTATCGGGAAAGCCAAAAGCTAACCGGATTTACCTGGTCTCGTGCCGAACTTGTTTGGCAAAAAATTAACGATAAATCCTATAGTTTAGAGACTCCTTATTTGAGGACAGGAAACTTATTGTTCGAGGCTTTGAGCTATAAACATTACTGCAAAATTTTATCCCCGAAAGGAGCGGTTGATTTTATCGAAGAAATCAGTAAAATGTAATCAGCAACAAAAATAATTATTTTCCCCAATCAGCCATTGGAGTTAACGATGATTGAACTGAAACCACTGATTTTTCCCGCTTTAGCCACCATTGCCACTCTTTTGGTTTACTTGGTTCTCACGATCAATGTGGGTCGAGCTAGGGCAAAATATAATGTACCTGCACCTCAAATCTCAGGAGATGTCAATTTTGAGCGTGTGTTTCGTGTGCAACAAAATACGTCAGAACAATTGCTCCTCTTTTTACCCAGTTTATGGTTATTCTCCCTTTTTGTTAGTCCAATTTGGGGGGCAGGAATTGGTGCGGTTTGGGTGATTGGGCGAATTATTTATGCCTGGGGTTACTATACAGCGGCGGAAAAACGCGGTATTGGTTTTGGAATTAATTCTCTATCTCTTCTCGTCCTGCTAATCGGTGCTTTAGTGGGAATTATTAAATTGTTCATCAATACCCCTTTGGGAGTATAAGTAAGCTGTTCGGCATTTAAACCTTAATTTCAATAATGACGAACTCATTGTCGTAGTGTGAGCATCTTGCTCACTACTACAGCGTTTTCAGACTGGATGTAATACACAATTTCCAAGAGTAGAAAAGCACTGTCTCATCGTTACTATACTACACCGTGTTAGAAAGTGCTGTAATACCCAATTTAAATGCATGACAGCTAATCTGGACATACAGCGCTTTTCAGGTAAGTGAGGTACACAGACAGATCCCCGAATTATTGGAGAAGTCGGAGATATTGCTTGAGGTATCACCTCATCAACGTCTGCTCTCTGCCTTCTGCTATACATCCCCATCAAACAGGGAAATCTATGCCAAATTCCCCAACTTGTCCCTATGAATTTAGCTGGTTTGATTGGTTTTGCCTCTGGTATCCTCCAGGTTGGCTGATTTTGTTCAACCGCCATTGGCAGCATTATCATGATGATCCGGCGGGGTGGAAGTGGCTGGAGTATGGATTATTTCTAATTCCTGGAGGATTTTATTTAGCATTACTAAGCCGGTGGTTGCGTTTGGGTTGCCGTTCACCTCACAGAGAAACCGAAGAATTTTATCCCGATTATCAACAAGTATTCTGCGATGAAATTCTCGACCCAATCATGACCCATTATTTTCGAGCTGAATTACACCTTCAGGATAATTTGCCGCCAAGTCAGTCCTTAATTGTGGCGATGAACCACGGGGGAATGTGTTTTCCCTGGGACTTTTTAGGGTTAGGATATTTATTGAAAAAAACCAAAGGATGGGTGGTGCAACCCTTAGCCAATGTGGTTTTATTTGAACATCCCTGGATGATTTGGTGGTTACCGCCAGCATGGTCAAAAGCGTTAGGGGGGGTACAGGCGCAACGCGATGACTTTGAAGATGCCGTGATGCACAAAACGATTTTGCTCTATGCTCCCGAAGGAGTACGCGGTCCTGGGAAAGGTTGGTCAAAACGCTATCAATTGCAAACCTTTCATCCCAGCTTTATCCAGTTGAGCAATCGCTACCGTATGCCAATTTTACCAGTCCTGTGCCTGGGCAGTGAATTCTTGCATCCTTGGGCATGGAATGTTAAAGCATTGGCAAAGCGAGTGAATTTGCCCTTTTTTCCGGTATCGCCATTGATGATTGCCTTTGTGCTGTTCCCATCCATGGGGGTTTGGGCGATGAAAACGCAACTGCGCTATTATATTCAAGGATTTGAGCAACCTGAGATAGAGGTCACATCAGGTTCTAATGTGCGATCGCAAGTTTACCAAAAAGCGCAACGATTGCGCGATAAACTACAGCATCACATTAATCAGCGGCTGTCCCGTCATTAGCTAATAAAAAAGCTACCGCTTAGGAGGGGTCAGAATCTCCGTAGAGAGCGGACATAGCAGTCACTGTTAATTTCCACCTCATCCCCTACCCGCAGTGTTCCCAACTGTTCTTGAATCACGTTCTGCCCAAAAAAGATTTGCCCATTCCGCAGCCGATAGTTTGCCAGTGTCGCTAACGGTTCTTTGCCTGGTGTACCCTGAGATTGATCCACCGTGGTAATTATACATCTGGAACAAGGTTTAACCACGCGAAAGGGAATTGAACCGATGCGAATTTGACGCCAACTGTCTTCGGCATAGGCTTCACAGCCAGAAACCACTAAATTGGGGCGGAATCGATTCATGGGAACAGGCTGTTCTAATCGTTGGTTTAAGTCTTGCAACGAGGTTTGGGAAATTAGCAAAAAGGGGAATCCATCGGCAAAACTGACCGATTCGCTGGGATTAGCATAATTCGGATTAATCGGGCGGATGGAGTCCTCTGGCATATAGACTAACTGACAGGGAATGTCGAGAAATTCGCTAAACCACTGACTGATCTGTTTATCCAATGGCATAGCTTGACAGATATCATTCCAGACTTGCACCGGAAGGCGATGGTCACTTTCATAGTCTAGGGGAATGGATAAGCTGGGCTGGTTGGGTGCTTCCACGACT
The DNA here is from genome assembly GCF_046539235.1 of Coleofasciculus sp. GTDB lineage: Bacteria > Cyanobacteriota > Cyanobacteriia > Cyanobacteriales > Coleofasciculaceae > Coleofasciculus. The sequence goes on along the minus strand of NZ_JBKHHI010000362.1, from coordinate 777 downwards.
AACTCGTTATCCCCCAACCGCACTTGAATCAACGCCATGGGAGGAAACTGACGCTGGGTGAGAAACTTACCCTTTGCATCCACGAGCATCCAGCGTCGGTCATAGTGTAAACCGCGATCGCTCACCTGAGCCGTAGAGAGCGCTATCCCGCCTGCTGACTTAATCGGGTAGATATAGATTCCACTCAACTGAATAGAAGTCATGGGTTTATGCCGCCGATTTAACCGTAAAATCTATCCCACAATTTTAGCTGTGTCACGCCAGTAGGCTAAGATCAGAGGAACTCCTACTATACGGAATGACTGACATGAAAACCGCAGCGCGTGTTATTCATAGCGACCCTGATATCCTGGGAGGAACCCCTGTTTTTGTTGGAACTCGTGTACCTTTTGAAACGTTGCTCGATTATCTCGAAGCTGGCGATCCACTCGATGAATTCTTAGATCATTTTCCCAGTGTTCGGCGTGAGCAAGCGATCGCAGCTCTTGAATTGGCAAAGGAAATGCTGATAGCTTATGCGAATCCTGCTTGATGAGTGCGCCCCACGACCTTTGAAGCGGGAACTTGCTGATTAGCGAGATACGCACAGTTGTCGAGATGGGATGGTCAGGAAAAAAGAACGGTGAGTTGCTACGGCTCATGAGTCAGGAGGGCTTCACGATTCTACTGACTACCGATCAAAATTTGCTTGATCAACAGAACTTGCAGCAAACAGGAGTAGCTGTCATTGTTCTTGTGGCACCTAGCAATAGACTTCCTGATTTAGTTCCTCTGATA